>NZ_JBRREC010000030.1:0-45047 GCF_056760015.1 Stenotrophomonas sp. STEN029
CACCCACAGGGGGGGAAATACGGGTGGGTAGTTTGGGTGTGCCGTCCAACACCCCCGGCCGACCCCGGTTTTGACCTGGTGTTGCTCTGGCTTACAGCTTGGCCCTGTCAGTAACAAACACCGGCAGCGGCACATCCAGCACGTCCGCACTCAGCCCGCGCCCAGCCAGGAAACCGGCGATGTTGTCGGCGATGGCCGGATTGCCCACCCACATTTCGTTGTCATGGCTGGCACTGCGCACCAGCAGCTCCTCGCCGTGGCTGAAGCCCGGCAGCAGCGCCTGGGCATTGGCATGCGGGGTGCGGCCGTCCAGCGTGCCGCTGATGAACAGCACCGGCACGTCGCTGCGCACTGGCGCACGGAAGGCCTCACCCAGGTCCAGCATGCCCAAGCCATCAGCAACGTCCGGGAACGGGAAGTTCAAGGCATCGCCGAGCAGGCTCTGGCGGGCCTGAGCCGCCGCCAATGCGCGCCGCTGCGGGCTCTGCCCGGAGGCCACGTCCATCGCCGTCGGCATGGCGCGCCAGCCGCCCAGGCCCTCGCGCACCATCAAGGCGATCGCACCTAGCAGGTCATAGTTGCCAGCCTCGGCCTCACGCAGTGCCAGCGGCAACATGCACTGGGTTGAGCGACGGCCGAGGGCGATCGCTATCGCCATCTGCGCATCGAACTCGCCGATGGTCACCTTCCTGCCGTCATGCATCGGGCTGCTGCCCTGCCCCGGCTGTTGCCGCAACTTGGCCAACACGCGCTGCGCCGATCCCTGCAGGTCTTCGAAACCATCCTTTTTGGCGATGACGGCGAGGTCCGCCAGCAAGGCATCAGCAGCCAGCGGCAGCTTGATCGTGTCATCCGGGCCTTCGCTGCCCATCAACACCACGCGCTCCAGGCTGTCGGGGTGGCGGCGCACGGTCGCCAGCGCCAGGTGCGTGCCGTAGCTCATGCCCCACAGGCTCAGCTTGGGCAGCGCCATCGCCTTGCGCAGGTACTCGATATCGTCGGCGCTCTCGGCGGTGGTGTAGGCGCCCATATCAACCCCGGCGTCCTTCCAGAAGGCAAGGCAGCTGACCAGTGACGCCTTCACCGCTACCAGCGCCGCGTCGCGCTGCAGCGGTTGGGCATCATCGAACTTGTGCTCGTGTGGGCACTCCGGGGGCATCTCGGAGAAATCAGTGCCGCGCTGATCAAGCAGCAGCACGTCGGTCTCGCGCCGGACCCGGTCGAATACTGGCCAGCGCGGGCCGAGTGCGGTGCCGAAGCCAGAACCGCCCGGGCCACCGGCCAGATAGACCACCGGGGCATTGCGGCCATCGCCACCGGTCGCCGGCAAGCGCACGACACGCAGGCGGATGCGCGGTCCGTTCGGCTCGCTGTGGCGACGCGGAACTTCGAGGAAGGCCTCTTCGGTGGCGATGGTGCCATTGGCCTTGGTCTGCATTGCATAGGGTGCAAACACCAGCGGCGCAACCGAGTCCTTGGCCAGCGCCGGCGAGGCGCACGCC
This sequence comes from Stenotrophomonas sp. STEN029, assembly GCF_056760015.1. Classification (NCBI taxonomy): domain Bacteria; kingdom Pseudomonadati; phylum Pseudomonadota; class Gammaproteobacteria; order Lysobacterales; family Lysobacteraceae; genus Stenotrophomonas; species Stenotrophomonas sp. STEN029. The sequence continues at coordinate 1,503 of NZ_JBRREC010000030.1, forward strand.
AGGGCCAGGCACAGCGCCAACAGGCGACCGCTACGTCCCAGCTTCCCCTTGCCGGTCACAAGCACTCCGCCAGCGTCGTGTTGATGCCCAGCGACAAGCGAGGCGTTTGAAGGAGCCGCCAACGACTGCAGGCAAGGACGGCAAGCACTGGAAACAGACAGAGAGTTGTTGGACATGGCGGGCTCCGACCAGGTGGGAAGATGGGTGTTGCCGTGGCCCTGGCAACCCGGAGAAACCTCCCGTTGCCTCGCCACGAAGCCAGCATCCCTCCCTCGACGGCGCTTGCGGGGCGCGCGTCCGCCGAACAGCTCCAACTCACCGCCCAGCGTCTCCGCGCAGCCGATACGATAGGCCCATGCCGATCCTACGAATCCTGAGCGTACTGGCCGTGCTGGTCTTCGCGGTCGCCGCGTGGCTGGCCGTGCTGCTGCGCGACGTCAACAGCGTGCAAGTACTGGGCGGAGAGATGGCGCCCGCCAGCGCAACCGCTGCTGGCGGCTTGCCGACCTCTCCGCCAGCCGACATCCATTGGCAACCAATCGATCAACAAACGCTGGCCAGCTGGCGCGGCCCGTACTGGCTGCGCTGGCAATCGCCCGCGTCCATCCAGCCTGACGATGGCGGCCGCGCCCTGCGCCTGTCGCTGCGTGGCGCCAGCCAGCTCTACTGGAACGGCCAGCCGATGCAGGGCAATGGCGTCGTCGGCACCAGCGCCGAGCAGGAACAGCCCGGTCAGGTCGACATCACCCGCGTACTGCCGCCTTCCTCGCCCACAGGCACCGACGAACTGCTGGTGCTCGCGTCCAGCCACCACCAGCAGTTCGGCCTGTACAGCGCCGATGCCCTGGTAGCAGTGGCGCCGGCCGTGGTGTTGTACCAGCGCATGGTCCTGCCCTGGTTGATCGCGGCCCTCGCCACCGGCGCACTCGCAGCAGCCTGCCTCTACTTCCTTGCACTACAGCACGGCCGGCCGCAGATGCCTGGCGGGCGACTGTTGCTCGCGCTGTGCGCTGTCGGGATTGCACTACCAGTCGTCGAAGGCTGGCGACCGTTGCTCGGCTATCTCTATCCATGGCACGGCCTGCGCCTGTATGCGCTGCTGGCCTTGCACGTGGCAGCGGCCATGCTGCTGCCTACCTATCTTGCCCGACGTTATGGCGTTGCCGTTCCCAAGGGCCTGGGCATCGCCTACGCCGCCGCGCTGGTGATGACGGCCGTGCTGCTACCCAGCTTCGACATCCGTTCGGCGGTGGCGCTACTGCTGAGTCTGCTGGCCTCGTCTGCGCTGCTGCTGCGGGCCAATAGTGAGCGCCAAGAACGCTGGCCGATCCTGGCCCTGCTGGTCGCCGGCGTACTGGCCTTGTTGTTTGCGCCCGGGGCCTTCCTCGATGGCCCCTACTTCCTGCTGCTCGCGGTGCTGGTGGGCTTCCTGCTGCTCTGCCATGCGGAGCAGGTTCGCAACCTGGACCTGCACAACGCGCGCCTGCGCGAAGAGCGTGCAAAGTTGTCGCTGCAGCTGCTGCAGCGGGGCATCCAGCCACATTGGCTGATGAATACCCTCACCTGCCTGCAGGAGCTGATCGAACAGGCTCCGGCAAAGGCAAGCCGCCTGGTCGAATCGCTGGCCGAGCAGTTCGATCGCCTGCGCGAAAGCAGCAGCAGCCAGAGCGTGCCGCTCAGCGAAGAACTGGCCCTGTGCCGCAACCATCTGGATATCGTCGGCCAGGCCCTTGACCAGCCGATGACGCTGGAGGTGGATGCCGACGACCTGCAGCTGTCGCTGCCCCCCGGCGTGCTGCATGCACAAGTGGAGAACGCGCTGACCCATGCCGGCGCGGTCGCCTGCGCGCAACGACCGTTCCGCCTGCGCGTGCAACGCGACAAGCAGCATTGGATTCTGGAACTGCGTAGCGCACGTGGCTCCGCACCGCATCGTGGCCAGGGCACCGGCACCCGCTACATCGAGGCCAGCCTGGCCGCCTCCCATCCCAATCGCTGGCACTACAGCCAAGGCGCCGATGGCGCCGACTGGTGCAGCCGTATCGAGCTCACATGCGCATATTGATCGTCGAAGATGAGCCGCTGGTCCGCCAGCGCCTGCTGCGGCTTTGTGCGGAAATAGCGGGCACGCGTGCGCGCTTCGATGCGGTCGCCGACCTGGATGCCGCCGGTGACCGGTTGCAGCGCAGCGTCTACGACGGCCTGCTGCTGGACCTCAACCTCGGCGGTGAGGACGGCTTTGATCTGCTGCGCAGCGCGGTCGCCGGCCGATATCACTGTGTTGTTGTATCCGCCCACCGCGAGCGCGCCCTGCAGGCGTTTGAGCACGGCGTGCTGGATTTCGTGCCCAAGCCGTTCTCGCGCGAGCGGCTTGGCCAGGCACTGGAGCGCCTGCTGGACGTAGGCCGCTACAGTTCCGGCCGCGCGCGTTACCTGGGCATCTGGCGCGCGCAGGGCACCGCCCTGGTCGAACTGGCCGATGTGCAGTGGATCCGTGCCGACGGCGATTACAGCGAGCTGCGCATGCGTGATGGCCGCAGTGAGCTGCACGACAAATCCCTGGCCGGACTGAGCGCGGTGCTGCCACCCGATTTCATCCGCTGCCACCGTTCCTACCTGGTCAACCTTCGCCATGTCAGCACCTTGCATTCGGGTAGCGGCAGTCGGTACTGGTTGGTACTCAATGGCGGCGGGGAGCTGCCGGTCGGGCGTGCCCATGTGGCCGGCCTGCGGCAGGCACTCGCGCTTGAGTGAACCAGCCGACGACATGAAAGCGAGCAGACGCCGTAGCCGGGTAAGCGCAGCGCACCCGGGAGCTTGCAGAGCGGTGCGAAGTCGCGTGCCCATACAAGCACGTCAACGCCATATCTGACTCAACGATTCCCCGGGTGCGCTGCGCTTACCCGGGCTACGTGGTTACGCTGAAGATCTCAGGCGGTTCGTCTGCCGATGGAATCTGCGGCGCCTGCTCAAGGGCGCGGGGTCGTTGAACGCGCCTTGCTCAAGGCGTCCTCGAAACTCTCCTTGTGCTCGTCCACCAGCCGGGCGAGCAGGCCGGGGTCCACAAATGCATCCTCGTCACCATCGACGCGTTGCGCCTGCCGCTCAAGGATGCCGGTGGTATCAGGGTGGCCGCTCAGGACGATGTCGGCCTGCATTGCGCCAAGCTTTGCAAACGTAGCGCGGAAATCCTCGGCGATCGTCGGATAGCTGCGATTCCCAACCAGCGTATTGCCGGCGACGGTAATGCTGCACAGGAACAACACCTCGCGCGGCGTGCCACGGTCATTCACGGTCATGCTCCAGCTGGTGCAACCGGCGGTGTGCCCCGGCGTGAGATGCGCCGTCAGCTCGACGTCACCAAGCCGCAGCTTCTGCCCATCGCTGACGATCTCATCCAGCTTGATCGGATCGAAGGGCTGGATGCCGTAGTTGTTGTCGCCCTGGTTCCTGCCGTTCTCAAGCGCCCAACGGTCGCCAGCGCTGGCGGCATAACGTGCACCGGTGTCGCGCTTGAGTGCTGCCATGGCGCCGACATGATCCGCATGGGCATGGCTGCTGAGCAACAGCCGTACATCATGCAGCGGCACACCCAGGCTTTCGATGTTGCGCTCGATCTGATCCGCATTGGCAGCAAGCGGAGCATCCAACAGGATCGCCCCCTGCTCCGACACGATCAGGTATGCCGCCAGTCCCTCGCTGCCTACGTAATAGATGTTGTCGACGATATGAAATGGTTTGATCGGTGTCGTCCAGTCCGCGGGCGGTCCAGCCCACGCCGCCGACGACGCCGCTCCGGCAAGCAGCATCGCCGCCACCTGCAATCTCCTGCGAATTCCCTGCTTCTGCATCATCTCTGCGCCTTGTCCAATACGTGCAGGAACTGTGCGCCGTAGAGGAGATTGCGACAAATGCGTAGAACTGGGCCGAGCCATGAGTTTTCCTTGGCCTTCGCCTATCCGCGGGCAGGCCGGCACGATACGTGCCAGGCACCTCGCCATCCGGCAATGAACGGCCGGCGTCCGCAGCACACCGTAATTGCGATTCTCCGGCCTGCAATTTTTACGGTGTTTTCATCGCGGCATATCACCACCCAGCCGCGCCCAGCAGTATCTTCGCGTCCATCCGCCCCGAGAAGCCACAATGATCCGTCGATCCTTGTCCCTGCTGCTTCCGTCCCTGTTTGCGGCTGCAGCGCTGTCGGGCTGCGACGCTCCCGACAACGCAACCGCCCTTGTCGATAAGGCCCCGGCAGCAGATGCCAATGAACTCCCGCTGTTCGACACCTTCGGCGACCTGCACCGCGACATCGGCAGCAAGGTGCCGCTGGCTCAGCGCTATTTCGACCAAGGCCTGCGTCTGGTCTATGGCTTCAACCATGAAGCTGCCGGACGTGCATTCGCCCAAGCCGCGCGCTTGGACCCGGCATGTGCAATGTGCATCTGGGGCCAGGCCTTGGTGCTTGGGCCAAACATCAATCTGCCGATGGACCCGGCGGCCGCCAAGGAAGCCGCCGCATTGGCGGCACGTGCCGCCACACTTGCCACTGGCGCGCGACCTGCCGACCAAGCGCTGATCCAGGCACTACAGAAGCGCTACGCCGACCCCGCACCGGAGGACCGCAAGCAGCTGGACCGCAACTACGCCGATGCGATGGCTGGAGTGGTCGCAAAGTTCCCGCATGACGATGATGCCGCCACGATGTACGCGGAGGCCTTGATGGATCTCTCGCCGTGGGCTTATTGGCAGGATGGCAAGCCCGCCGAGTTCACCCAGGCATTGGTCGGCGAGCTGGAGCGCGTGCTGGCGCGCAACCCGCGCCATATCGGCGCGATGCACTACTACATCCATGCCATGGAATCGTCTCCCGAGCCAAAGCGTGCCGAGCCCTACGCCGATGCTTTGGCTGCGCTGGCGCCGGGTTCGGGCCACCTGGTGCATATGCCCGCGCACATCTACATCCGCGTTGGCCGCTACCACGATGCAACCCTGACCAATCTGGCCGCTACCACCGCCGACAAGGATTTCCTCGCGGTCTGCCGTGGCAGCAATGGCGTCTATCCGCTGGGCTATGTGCCGCATAACTGGCACTTCGCCACGATGACCACGGGACTGACCGGCTCACGCACGCTGTCCATGCAGGCCGCCAGACAGACGGCCGATCGGGCGGACCGTGCGGCCATGGGCGAGGCCCCGATGCAGTTCATGCAGCAGTTCGTGGTGGCACCGCCGCTTACCCAGGTCCGCTTCGGTGATTGGGACGGCATCCTCGCCGACACCGGCACTGCAGCCGAACTTCCCTATCCTGCCGCGATCCGCCATTTCGCCCGCGGCATGGCACATGCCCGCAAAGGCGCACTGGCAGAAGCAACACGCGACGCCGAAGCCCTGCATGCCATCACCGCCGATACGGCAATGGCGCAGGTCAGCTTCTTCGACATCAACCATGCCGACAGCGTGCTGCGTGTTGCCGATGCACTCCTGCGTGGCGAGTTGCTACGCGCACAGGGCAAACACGATGCTGCCATCACTGCATTGCGGGAGGCCGCAGCCGCCGAAGATGCCCTGGCCTACAACGAACCCGCCGACTGGCCGCTGCCGGTGCGTCCCTATCTGGGCGCCGCGCTGCTGGATGCAGGTGATGCGGAATCCGCAGCCGAAGCCTTCAATCAGGACCTGAAGACCTATCCGGCCAATGGCTGGTCGTTGTTCGGGCTGGCACAGGCACAACAGATGCTGGGCCAGGCCGATGCGGCAGCCGAAACCAAACGCCAGCACACAGCAGCCTGGCAATGGGCAGATGCGCCGCTGGCAGCTGCGCGCTACTGAACCAGCGCTGGCCGCGACCTGGCTGCATCCACATCCGGCAGCAGCTCGGCCATGGCTGCCAGCGCCGTCGCCTCTCGCTGCTGCCAATCGCCGCCCAACTGGCGGAAAGGAATCTGCCGGCTGCCAAGCTCACGCAGATACCAGGCATGCTGCCAGCGCCGGAACGCCTCGTCGCGGCGGGTGCCGTCCTGCACGAATGGAACATCAGGGTCACACAGCAACACCAGGTCATAGCGACGCTGCGACAATTCCAGCAAGCACGGATCGGCGCGACCAAACATCGCCTCGGCGTACAACAAGGTGGTCAACGGCGAGGTGTCGCATACCAGCCAGCCGGTGGCGGCGCCCAGCAGATTTTCCTCGCGCGCCACCTGGGTCTGGGCGATATGCAACAGATCCGACTCCTGCAGCTGGCCATCCTGCGCCTCCCATAGCTCGCGACCATATTCGGCCGCGTAGACACTGTCACAGCGCGTGGCCAGCGTCCGCGCCAGCGTTGACTTCCCGGTGGATTCACCGCCCAGCAACACCACCCGCCTGACGAAATCGCGATACACCTGCGGCGCCAGCTGCTGCCGCTGCGCATGCAGGTCCGCGCGCACTGCAGTGCCCGATACCGGCACGCTGCGCCGTGCCGGATCGACCTCAACGTGCGCCACCGCGCGGCCGCCATGCAGTTGCTGTTGCTGCGACAGCACTGCGGCGAAACCGGGGCCGTAGTTCTCGCTGGTGAACACCAGATCCACCTCGCTCTGGATCACCTCGCGCAGCAGCCAGGCCATGAACAGGCGATGCGCCTCGTCACTGGCATCGTTATCCGGCAGGCATCGCTGCGGCAGCCCCAAGCGCTGGCAATGTGCGGCCAGGCGCACGTCGTCGAGCACCCAGTGGTTGGCGTCGGGATACAGCGCTCGCAGCCAGGCCTCGCGTCGCGCGGGCGCCATGCCGGGAAACTCGGGTTTGGTGTAACTGACCACGACCAGGCGCTCGCAGGCCGCCTGTGCATGATCCAGCAGCAACTGGTGACCGCGGTGCAGCGGGCAGAACTTGCCCACCACCAGGCCGACCCGCAGCATGCTCACGCAGCGGCGCCCTGCTCGCGCCACAGCCGGCGCCAATGCCGCCAGGCCAACCAGGCGTTGATCCAATAGGCGGCATACAAGACAGAAGTCAGGGTGAGCCCGCGCGAGGCGTACAGCGGCACTGCGATGGTGTTGACCAACACCCACACCGGCCAGGTCTCGATGCGCCTGCGCATCAGCAGCAGCTGCGCCAGCACCGACAGGCACAGCACCGAGGAATCAGCGAACGGCGCGTAGGCATCGGTGAAGCGATGCAGCACCAGCCCGTAGGCAGCACCGGCCAGCAGCGCAGCGGCGCCCATCAACAGGAAGCTGCGCAACGGCGTGCGCTTGATCGGCAGTGCCGCATGGCTGGCGCTGGCGTGCCAGTTCCACCAGCCGAACATGCTGGCGACGACGAAGAACACCTGCAGCAGCACATCGGCATACAGCTGGGTATGCCAGAACAGCAGGCCGAACAGCGAGCAGCCAATGATGCCCGTCCACCAGGTATGTACGCTGTTGCGCGCCGCACACAGGATGGACGCGGTGGCGAAGGCGTTGGCCGCGATTTCCAGTGCGGTCATGCGCCCAGGCCTTCGTTGAGATCGGTGGTGTATTGCAGCACTTTGTCCTCCACGTGCATCAGCACGACCTGTACCAGCAGGTCGTCCAGGGTATGTTGCAGGGCCGCTTGCGCCTGCTGTGCGTAACCGGCCTCGGCGGCTGGTAGATGCAGGTTGACGCTGCCGTCGCCCTGCTGGTGCACACGAAAGCGCGACAGCGGCAGCGCCGCCAAGGCGTGGGTCAGGTCGATGTTGTTGATCCAGCGGCCACTGCGGGTGCGGTAGCGTACCGGTCGCCTGCCCTGCAGGTCGACAATCATCGGCACATCACCACACATCGCCAGCGCGCCACGGTCGCCAGTGCGGTAGCGCAGCAGCGGCAGGCAGAAGTTGAAACCACCGGTCAAGGTGATCTCACCGACCTGTCCATCCGCAACGGCACGACCGGCATCGTCCAGCACCTCCACATACATGCCCGGCTGCAGCAGCACGTGGCCACCGGCGGCGGCATCATGCACCGCCAGCGGACCGGCTTCGTTCATCGAGTAAATGTCCAGTACGGGGCAGTCGAATCGTTGCTGCAAGGCCTGCCGCAGGCCCGGCGACAAGGCCATCGACACCGACAGCAGCGCGCGTGGCCGGTGGCTGACCCCCAGTTCCAGCAAGGTGGCGAAGGAGATCGGATCACCGGCAATCACTTCCGGCTGCAGCGCATCGATATAGCGCGCGCGGTCATCGGGATGACGCCACTCATCCGGATGCAGGTTGATCTTGGCCAGCCCGGACTCGTCCATGCTCGGCGTCACCGATACATAGGTGAAGCAGCGTTGCTGCATGCCCAGCAGCATCACGCCCATCTGCCCGCGGCCATTGCGCAAGACCACGCCAGCGCGTGCCAAGGCACGCTTGTGATAGGCCAGATAGCGGCCGGCCACGACTGGATGCGAGGGCAGCACCAGCGGGTGGCCGGTGGTTCCGGTGGTGCGGAAATTCATCATCCGCTGCAACGGCACCGGATCGGGAACGAACTGGGCGATATCGGCAGCCAGGTCACCGCGATGGGTGGTGGCGATGTCTTCGAAACATGCAGCACGACCGCGCGCACGGAAGTACGGCACCTGCGCGATCACCTCATCGACAAAGGCTCCCAACCACGGCGGAGGTGAACCCGGCTGCCACTGGAAACCAGCGCCGAGGATATGGTGTTCGTACACGCGCAGTTGCTGCACTTCCCCGGCGAGCAGTCGATTGCCACTCTGGTTGCGGTAGCGCGGTGCCGCCGGATGCTCGCGCATCCACTGCAGCATCGCCCTGCCCGCTTCGCTCAGGGTGGGATAGCGCTCACCGTCGTGCGGGTCTTGATTCACTCGCGTGTCCACTTGTCCGCCGATTCCTCGGCAGCCTTGCGTGCCAGCGCCTCGCGGATCGCACGTGCGCGCGCTTCAGCAGCGCGGCTGGCGTCCAGCAGGCGACGGCGTTCGACGCTGCTGACGCTGGCCAGGCGATCGGCTGCCTGTGCCGCGGTTTCACCCGCAGGCAGCAGACCCAGCCGCGCGATGGCGGTACGCACCAGTTCCTCGCGCCGATCCGGATCGTGCAGATAGCGGTTCACTGCGGCCTCCGTTGCCAACGCGGGCACTGCCTCGCCAAATACCTGCAGCAGCGCCTCGCGCGGGAAGCGCAGCGCGTGCCACGCTTCATCGGCCAGCAGCCAGGCCATCACCGCGGACAGACTCAGCTGGTTGACGGTGACCGCTGCCAGGTTGCCGGACAGGCTGGCCTGCAACGCAGCGGGCAAGGCGACACCATGCAGCGCCAGCACGTCGTTGACCACGGCTGCGACCTGAAGCTGCCCTTCGCGGCCGCGCCGTGGCGGATCGAGGAAGTCCGGTGGTGTATCGATCAGGCGACGCAGCAGGGCGTCCAGCGAGGCGCTGTTGCTCATGGTTGGTTCCGTAAGGTGCTTTTCATCGGCCGACCACGCCCGGTGACTGGTAATGACGTTGGCTGAACTCGCGCGCGAAGGCCAGCAGGTCGGTCATGTCACGCACGACGTGGATATCCCAGCCCTGCTCGCGTGCGCGTAGCAAGTCCGCGGTCCAACCCTTGGCGCCGACCAGGCTTGCCGGCAACGGACTGTAGAGATTGAGCGCCATGGTGCCGCCAGCCCGGGCCGCGCGCAGCGCCTGCGCGGCGACGTCCCAGCCGCTGTTGCCGCGCTCGTCCTGCTCGAACATGGTGGTGATGCCGTCATCGGAGATATGCAGGATATGCACGGCACGCGCAGCCGCCGGCCGCTGCGCATAGGTGCTGCGCAGGCGATGGATGGGGAAAGCCGTTGCGCCACCGAAGTAACCTACCAGCACCTTGAGGATGTCGTCCTCGCTGCGCACGAAACCATCGGTGTGCAGGCATTGCTGCTTGCCGCTCCACAAGGTGGCCTGCACGCGCGCACCCGCGCGCAACGCCGACAAGGCGATCACCGCACCGGCCAAGGTCAACCATGAGGTGACCTGCTGCGGATCGGGCATGGAGCCGGAGCTGTCCACGTACAGGTCCAGATCAATCGGTTCATTGGCAGGTTCGTTGCCCGGCGCCGGCCCCATCACCCGCTGCACCGTGGTCACCCCCGGCACCACGGTGGGCGACTGCATCAAGGTCTGCAGCCAATCCACCGCATCCAGAGGATCGCCTGGTTCCCAGGGCTCCAGACCTTCCAGTTCGAGCTCCTGCGCCTGCGGCTGTGGGCTGACCGGGAAACGGATCAGGTGCGGCAAGGCGCGCTCGCGGTAGTAGCGCACCGCGAATTGCTGCGGGTCCATGTCCAGTCCCGCCGCGCGCAGGATTTCGCCGTACTCAAACGGCTCCCGGGTCTGGCCGTGACCGGGCGTGCTGGTCAGCAATGCGTCCTCCGCCACCACGTCTACCGTGCCAGTATCTTCCTCACCAGTGATGCGCGGATCGAGCGCCGGATGCAGCACCGGTGCGAGTTCGTCTTCTTCCAGCCGGTCCAGTCCCACCGGTTGACTGCCACGGCCGGCATGGCGGGTATCCATCAGCGCGTCGACGCGCGCGTCACTGATCGTCTCCAGCAAGTGCGGCAGCAGCAAGGCGCTGAAACGGCTGGCACCTTCCATCCACTCGCCGGCATAGGTGCGGATCACCCGTGCGCCCAGCCAGGCATCGCCGCGCAGGCCTGCAGCTTCCAGCGCTGGTCCGCCGAGGCTGCCTGCCGGCTGCTGCCACAGCTGTTCATAGATGCCCATGTACAGCTGCCACAGCGGCGAACTGCCGCTGGCGCCGGTGGCAAGGCGCCGGTAGATATCGGCCATGCGCAGGCCACATTGGCGTTGCAGGCGGTCGTTGATCAACAGGTCGGTATAGAGGTTGGCGACCATCGGCGCGTGCGCTTCCAATGTCGGCAATGCGCGGTGGATGCGCGCCAACAGCCGCGCGTGATCGGTGGCCGTAGCCGGAGCCAGCACGTGATGGCCGATCTCGTGGGCGAGGATTTCGCGGGCGTGATCCTGCAGCCCCAAACGCTGCACCTGTGGCAGATCGATCACCACCCGCTGGTCGGCCAGGCGGATCATCGCGAAGCTGCCGGTCAGGCCCTCCTTCGCCGCCTCGACGCTGCTGTCGCACAGGCGCGGGTCCTGCAAGCGGGTGAAACGGCTCCAATCGGCCAGCGCCAGCGGCCAGGCGGCGCGCCAGCTGGCCAGCAGGCTTTCCTGTTCGGTGCTGCTCATGCCGCGCCGGGTAGCAGGCGCACGTGGTGCGACCACGGCGAGTACAGTGCGATACCCGCAGGCCCGGCCACTGCCACAAGGCCATCAGCGGGAGCGGCGTAAGCGATGGCGGTCGCGCCAATGCGCGCGCCCTGGCTGTCGATTGATAGCTGCGTGGCCGGCGTGACCCGCGCGGCAGCAAACTCTGCCGCACTGGCGGGCAACACCACGCCACCGAAGGCATCGGCAATCAGCAGGTAATGGCGGTCGCCGCTACGCGCGATGAAACCTTCCGCGCTGGCGCGCAGCTCCGGCGGCGCGGCGAAAGGGCCGCCAAGCCCGCTGAATCCGCCCACCGTCTGCCCCTGCGCGCTCGCCGCCGCACCCTGCGGGTGCCACCAGCGCTCGCTGCCGAGTTGGCTGCGTAGCGACGGCCATTGCATTTCGTCGACGCCCATCGCTTCTGCAGCCAAGGCGACAGGCAGGCTATCGGCCTGCGCCAACGCTGCCTCGCGCAGATGCGCCATGCCGGCCTGCCACGCATAGAGCGCGCCGACGCTGCGCAAGGCCGCCGTGCTGTCGCAACGCGGTGCCAATGCCACCATGCGCTGCAACCATGCATCGACGCGCACGCCCGGCACCTCGTGCATACGCACGACCGCGTTGCTGAGTGCGCCCAGTGTTTCCAGTGGTGCAGCTGCGATCAGTGCTGCGGCAGGCACTGCCAGCTGCTGCCACGCGGCATCCACCCACGGCAGGCGAGCTGCCGGGCCTGCGAGTCCCTGTGCCACCAGTTCCAGGCCCAGTTCGAAGGCGACTTCGGTGGCCGCCGGCATCGCCGCTTCGTCCACAGCAGCAATCGCCAGGCACAAAGGGTCCAGCGTCTGCGCGACAAAGACCGAGAACGCCGCGGTGTCCAAATTTGGCCAGCGCTGCCGTGCTTCGGCAACCTGCTGATTGAGCAGGCTGCGGCGCGATGCCAGCAGGCCGGTCAGTGCGGGTGACAGCACCTCAGCGCGCCTGCTGCCAATGCAGGTAATTGGTATAGCGCTGGTGCAGGTACTTGAGCTTGAGCAGGTCGTCGTACAGATGACCGTAGAGCTTGCGGCCCTTCACCCGTTCCTCCACCAGCCGTTCGATGCGCGTGAGGCGCGCACGCGTCTCGCGCTCGCTGATGCCATCCAGGCCGCGTGCGAACTGTGCGGACAGCTCGCCGACCGGATCGTTACGATCCAGGTCCAGGCGGTCGTACTCGGCATTGGAGCTGTCCAGCAACCAGCGCAGCCAGCTGAGCCGGTCGCTGCGGTAAGCGGCGTTCTCCGGCAGCGCGAAGAACGGCGCGTCCAGATCCGGTTGCAGCTTGTCGTTGAGCACGAACGGCAACACCTGGCGCACGTCGTCCAGCGCGACCGCGGCATTGCCGCGGAACCAGGCCAACGCCTTGGCAAACATCAGCAAGGTCATCAGGTTGCGCACCGACAAACCATTGCGGGTCTGGCAACCCAGGTCCTTCATGCGATCACGGCCGGAATCGGCGGCAATCGCCTGGGCCCAGTCAACCCCGGCCAGGCGCACGGTGTCCTTGGTCAGGTACTCGAACTGCGCACCCGCGGTCTCCATCAACTCGAACTGGCTGCTGAAGAATTCAATGCGCCTGCGCACATCCTGCGGTACCTCCACCGCACGGATCTGCTGCAGCATCAGGTCGCCTTCTTCCTCGCTGAAAATGATCTCGCGCGGCACCACTTCTTCCGGACGGATGTTCTGCTCGATGCGCAGCAGCATCTCTTCGAGGAAGCGCGGGTTGAAGGCCAATGCCTGCACCACCACGTCGATGCGGTCGCGCAGGGCCTCGATCACCTGGTAGGTGCCGCCACCGCGGTCGTCGTTGGCAGTGAGGTACCACGCCGACTCTGGGCATTCGTAGACCTGGTTGAGCACTTCGGCGTAGTTGTCGCCCATCACCGTCAGCAGTGCGCTCTGGGTACGGGTTGGGATGCGGTTGTACTCGTCGATGATTTTGACCCGCATGCCCAACCAGCTGCGCCACGCGATGCGGATCTGCGACATGTCCTGCGCGGCGACCAGATCGGCCGGCAGCGGATTGCCGAGCAGGTCGGCGATGGTCATCTGCGGGTGGCCGTGCTGCATGGCGCGGCGCACCTCGCGCACCGGGTAACCGGCAAGCACGCCCATCAGGATCGCGCTGGCGGTCTTGCCACGGCCGGGGCCGCCGACGAACAGGCATTTGCGGCGGGTGGCGAAGGTCAGCAGCGGCAGCAGCACATAGCTGGAATAGCTCTGCGCCGACGGCAAGGTCAGCTGGCGGCGGGTATCACCAACATTGAAGCTGGCCGACGGACCGGCGTGGTACTCGATGTCGTAATGCGGGCTGATGATGGCGTTGTTGACGATCCAGAAGTAGGCCTGGCGCAGCTTCTCGTCCAACGCCAGCGGCGCGGCATCGGCGGCGCCGGCCAGCTGCACCGGTCCTTCATACAGTTCGGCCACATCGAAGGTCCGCGCCACCGGCTCGGCCTTCGGGTTGGTTGGCGCCTGCGACAGGCGCTGGAACAGGTTGAATGGCGACACCGGGCGTCCCTTCATCACGGAACCCGGATTCTAACGTGGCGGCCGTGACGTCGGCCGTCGCTCAGTCAGCCGCCTGTGCGGCCTGCTCGAACTCGAATACCTGCACGCGTTCGCCAGCGGAGACAGTGGCTCTCAGCTGCCGGCCGTTGCGCTGGTAGGCGATCCGTTGCGGGAAGTCATGTTGGAGGTTCTCGAACACCACCGACTGCGCCCCCTGCTCCACCAGCGCGAACCTGACCGGCGCGGGATTCCCGGCAACATCGGCGACGTAGTACAGCTGCCCGCCCTCATCGATGATGCGCAGACGTTCCTGGAACCGCAGCTCGCCTTGCCGATAGCTGCGGCCCTCGCCTTCGAGAACATCAGCCTGCCGACGCCAGTGCTCAGCGCCGTTCGTACCAGCTGCCATGCCGGTGCGCTGCCAGTTGCCCAGCAGCCAGTCCAGCGAGGACAGCTCGGCCGCAGCTGCGGTCACGGCACTGGCTGCGCCGACCAGCAGGACCAAGCAGAGCAGGAGCCTGCGCATCAGCTACGTGGCGGGATCAATGCATCATCCAGGGTACTTGCACGCTGCCAGGCCGGGCGGGCACGCAGGCGCTCGCCATACGCGGCAAACGCGTCGCGCGCCGGCATGCTCTTGAACATCTGCCCCCACAGGATCTGGCTGCCGACGTAGACGTCAGCAGCGCTGAAGCGCTCGCCGAGCAGCCACGGTGATGCCGACGCGGCAACCTGCTCCAGGGTGTCAATGGTCTGCTCGAAGCTGCCGTAACCGACCGTGCCGGCCTTCTCAAGCGGTGCAAGCAGCCCCAGCGCCTTGGCACTGACTACTGCCTCCACCGGCCCGGCAGCGAAGAACAGCCAGCGCAGGTAGCTACCACGCAGCGGATCAATCAAGGCGGGTGCCAGTCCTGCAGCGGGAAACGCATCGGCCAGATAGGCGCAGATCGCTGCAGCCTCGGTCACCACCACGCCACGGTGCACGATGGTCGGCACCTTGCCCATCGGGTTGATGGCGAGGAACTCCGGGCCTTTCATGCTCTGGCCGTACTCCAGCACCTCGGTGCGATACGGCTGGCCCAACTCCTCCAGCATCCAGCGCACGATGCGCCCGCGTGACATCGGGTTGGTATAGAAGACGATCTCTTCTGCCGTGCTGCCCATGCGCCTGCCTCCGGAGGATGAGGCGGCAGTCTAGCAACTGCGCCCCGCCACCGGGACAGGGGAAGGTGCAGGGCTCAGCGGTGTTCGCTTGGACGCGGCGGTGGTGCTGGTGGCTGCACGCCCTTGCCCTTCAGGCAGGCGTCCATGGCTTGCCGATCGAGCCTGGGCCGTTCCGAATCGCCTTGTTCCGCTGACCCGGCCGCAGGGCTACCTGCCTGTTCGGCCAGGCAAGCGTCAAATGCCTTGGTGAATGCCGGATCACGTGGCAGCGAAGGTGGCGGGCCATCTGATCGACCGGGTCCACCGGGGCCACCACGATGCGGGCCAGGCGGCGGGCCATCCTGGCAACGTCCAAACGCGCCGCAGCCGGCAAGCGACAACACCAGCAGCGAGGCTGCGAAGGGTATGAATTTCTGCAATGACAAGCGCATGGGAATGCTCTGGGTTCAATGGGGAAAGGGGCGCCGCGTTGCGGCGAGCAGGTCGTCGGACAACGGGATCAGGCGCGCGCGGATATACGCGCGTCGTGCAGCATCGAAGCAAAACTGGAATTTGCGGCGATCATGCAACGCCTCGCCCGCGTCCTGTTTCCAGGGTTCATCGCTGCGGACCAGGACGCTCAGATCAGCGGATCCTGCCGTCGCGCAATCGACGACACCGCAGCCCAGGAACGCAAATATCCGCGCCAGTTCCTGCTGCGGTTGCGCGATGAGCTGTTCGTAGCGCACCCAGAGATGGCGCCGGTCATGCAACCACGCCCCGCTTTCAACGACCGCTCGATTCCAGCGATCGATCGCACGATCGACATCGGCGTATACATGCCAGGGCCGATAGCGCGCGGCAGCGGAATGCAGCGATGCCACCACTTCTTCGCCATCGCGCAGCAGATGGATCACCCGTGCATCCGGCAGGTGCTTGCTGATCGAGCGCAGATAGAACAGGTGGTCTGGCGTTTTCTCCAACCAGAGCTGTCCGCCGGAACCATCGCAGTGCGCCGCCATCGCATCTGCAAACGCCTGCAGCTGCGCGCTGACCGGGGCGAACGCCGATGGCGATGCAGCTGCCAGTTCGGGAACGCCAGCCCAGGCACGCCGGACCTGCCCGCCCGGCACCCACCCCAGCCAGGCCTGCAGCGCATGCCGCATGCCATGCAGCTGCTTCCAGCGCCACGCCCGCACTGATTCGCGATGGCGGTCGCCGTAGCGCAGCAGACGCTGCAGGAAATGCGTTTCCGGCAACGAGACGATATCCGGATGCGTGCTCAGCAAGCGTTGCAGCAAGGTGGTTCCCGAGCGCGGGCACCCCACCAGGAATACCTGACCGATGGCAGCATTCATTCCTTCACCCGCAGCAGCGCCGGCATGGACCGCTGCTGCAATGGCAGCCCTTCCGTGACCACGCGCTGGAAGCGATGGATGAAGGCCTCCTGGTTGTCCACGAAGTGCTCCCGTGCCTGCCGCGACATGGCGTCCAGTGCAGCCTCGGAAAGCCGCAACGCGCGTGTCACTGCGAGTTCGATGCCCGCCGGGTCAACGTAATAGCGCCATGCAAGGTCACGTTTGATTGCCTGTGCCGGCAGCATCAGCAGCCCGCGCTGCGCAGTGACCAGCTCATTCATTGGTTCACCGTCGGTGGTCAGCGTCACCGCACCCACGCTCAAGGCTTCCATCAGGTAG
Source organism: Stenotrophomonas sp. STEN029 (assembly GCF_056760015.1). Lineage (NCBI taxonomy): Bacteria > Pseudomonadati > Pseudomonadota > Gammaproteobacteria > Lysobacterales > Lysobacteraceae > Stenotrophomonas > Stenotrophomonas sp. STEN029. The sequence goes on from NZ_JBRREC010000030.1 coordinate 18,119, forward strand.
TGACCGTAGCCTTCGGTCTCGGAGGGGCAGATATGGAACAGGCATTGGTTCTGCAACCTGCGTAGCTCCGCCTCATCGAGCACCACGATGCGATGGTCGATGTTGTCCGCGATCACCCGCTCGCCAGCGGTGCGCGGATTCTGCACCACGATCAGCAGCGGCCACTGCGGATGCCTGCGCCAGGTATCCAGCAACACCCGCGTGCCCTTGGCGCTGCTGCGCCCGGCCAGATGGAAGAACACCCGCTGCCGCGGCACATCGGGAAGCAGGCGGTCCTCGCTGGTGAAGCCGATGTATCGGGTGGTGCAACCCAATCCGGCGAAGATCCGCTCGGCGTGACGGGTCTTGCACAGCACCGCATCGAACCTGGCCAGGCTCGGGTGCCAGCGCGGCAGGAACCACTCCGGATTGGGCAGCAGGAAATTGCGCTCCGCCAATGGCAGGCAGCGCGGGTAAACCCGCTCGGAAAAAATCTGCAGCGGCACCCGCCCCTGCAACAGGCGGCGTCCCCACAGACCGGCCACCTGCGCGCGGGTACGCCCGGTACTGCCGAATCCCACCCGCTCGGTGGCAAATCGCGGCGCCAACAAGCGCTGCATCAGATCCAGGTCACGGCTCAGGCCAACACCGTTTTCGCGGCTGATCAAACGAACGCGTGGGGCTGTCATCGTGGAGTGCGCCAGAATGGGATGGCGCACTCTAGGCAGCCGTCTTCACCGCCGGATGCTGAACCGGGCGACAGGCCGCCGGGCACTGACAAACATTGACAAATTGGCGCGCTATGATGCGTCGCGCGGCCCCGGATGCGGAGTCCCCCAGCACGGTCGCAGCGAAAGGAAGCCCATGCCCACCCATCTCCTGGTGGTCGACGACGATCCCGATCTGCGCAACCTGATAGCTGACTTCCTCGGCCAGCATGGTTACAGCGTAGCCACCGCCGACAGCGCAGCACAGATGCGCCTGGCCATGAACAGCCAGCGCCCCGACCTGGTGGTGCTGGACGTGATGATGCCCGGCGAAGATGGCCTCAGCGCGATGCGCCAACTGGTCGGCGAACGCAACGCGCCGCCGGTGATCATGCTCAGCGCACTGGGCAGCGACACCGACCGCATCATCGGCCTGGAAGTGGGCGCCGACGACTATCTGTCGAAACCCTGCAATCCACGCGAGCTGCTGGCGCGCATCCGCGCCCGCCTGCGTCGTACGCAGGCCGATGCCGAACAGACCCAAAGTCCTCACCCGGTCTACGAATTCGGCGGCTGGCGACTGGATGCGCTGCGGCGTGACCTGCGCGACCCCGATGGTGTCTACGTCACCTTGTCGGACAGCGAGTTCACCCTGCTTCGTGCCTTCGTCGAGCATCCGCAATGGGTGCTGAGCCGCGACCAGTTGCTGGATAACGCCCGCAACCGCGGCAGTGACGTCTACGACCGCGCCATCGACAGCCAGATCAGCCGCCTGCGCCGCAAGTTGAATGATCGCGGCCATCCGGAACTGATCCGCACCGTTCGCAACGAAGGCTATCTGCTGCTGCCCACGGTGCGCCGCCTGTGAAAGCGCTGCCGATCTTCGCGCGCACCTTCCTGTTGCTGCTGGGCGCATTGCTGGTGGCATTGGCCTTGGGCATCGCGCTGTTGTTGACCATGCCCCCGCGGCGCCCGGCCGACATACCACTGTCGGAAGTGGTAGCACTGTTGTCCAGCGAACTGCCATCGACCAACGACCGGCTGACCGTCTCCGACAGCAGCGAGCGACCGGCCTGCCCGGAAGGCCATCGCCAGGACCCTTTCATGAGGATGCGCCTGGCTCGCTGGCTGGGGGTGGCCGAGGACCAGGTGAGCTACTGCAACGGCATGCGCATGCCCGGGCTGGGTCCCGGCAGCGCGTTTCACCAGCGTCCCGCCGGCCCCGACCGGGCGGCAGCGTTTGCGCCAGCAGCCGCTGGCGAAGCAGGGACAGAACCTGCCGTACCGCCGGCTGTGCGGCGCCCGCCACCCATGCGCGATGCGATGCCGCCTGGGGATGACGGCTTCCCCGCCAATGCACCGCTGTTCGGCAACTTCGTTGCCGCCACACGCAAAGCCGATGGCCATTGGCGCAGCGTTGTACACCGCATGCCCGGACCATTGCCCAGCGTCGCTCGCCAGGTCGGCCTGTTGTTCCTGTGTGGCGCAGTGGCGATGCTGCCGCTGGCATGGTGGTTTTCGCGCGCCTTGTCCGCCCCCATAAGCCGCTTCGCCCAAGCTGCGGATCGCCTCGGCAGCCATCCCGGTGCTGCGCCGCTGGACCGCAGCGGTCCGGCCGAACTGGCGCGCGCGGCGGATTCGTTCAACACCATGCAGGCCCGCATCAACCGCTTGCTGGACGAGCGCACCCGCACCATCGGCGCGATCGCCCATGACCTGCGCACACCGCTGGCGCGGCTGTCGTTCCGCCTGCAGGCACTACCAGCGGAAGCACGCGACAAGGCCAGCGCCGACATCGACGAGATGAGCCGGATGATCAGCGCTGCGCTGGACTTCCTGCACGGCCAATCGCAGCCTGGCCCACGCGACCGCCTCGATTTCGCCAGCCTGGTGGAAAGCGCGGTCGGCGACCTGGCGGATACCGGCCAGGACGTGGTGCTCACTGCCGCCGAGCCGGCGGTCCTGTTGGGCGATCCGTTGGCACTGCGGCGTGCGGTATCCAACCTGATCGACAACGCGCTCAAGTACGCCGGCAGCGCGCGGCTGCAGCTCTACCGCGACAACGGCAATGTCGTGCTTGAGGTGGATGACGACGGCCCCGGCATCGATCCTGCGCGCGAGAACGAATTGTTCCTGCCGTTCGCGCGCGGTGACGAATCACGCAACCGCGATACTGGCGGCATCGGCCTGGGCCTGTCCGTGGCACATGGCGTGGTGCTGGACCACGGCGGCAGCTTGCGCCTGCACAACCGCAGCGAAGGCGGCCTTCGTGCATTGATGACGCTGCCGTGCCTGCCTGCTGATCAAGGCGCGCTTGCTTGAACGCAGCAACCCGATACCCGATCAGGTTGCACGCGCGGACTCAATAGGCGAACTCGCCGAACAAGGGATCGACGCTGCCATTCCAGCGTCCATGGAACAGCTCCAGCTTGCGCTCGGCCGCGGTCTTGCCCGAATCCACGATCTCCTGCAGCACATCCAGGAAGCGCGTTTCATCCTGACCATCGGCATTGAGCGCGGCACGACGGCGCAGGCCATCGCGCGAAATCGCCAGGGCTTCGCGGGCCAGGTCACGTACCGTGCCATTGCGGAACGGCAGGTTCATCGCCTGCCTGGGCACGCCATCGCGCAGCACGTTGCGCTCGGCCAGGCTGAAGTCCTTGACCAGGTCCCAGGCTGCATTCAACGCGGTCTCGTCATACAACAAGCCAACCCAGAACGCCGGCAGCGCGCAGATGCGGCTCCACGGGCCGCTATCGGCGCCGCGCATTTCCAGATACTTCTTCAGTCGTACTTCCGGGAAGGCGGTCGTGGTGTGGTCCGACCAGTCACGCAGGGTCGGCAACGCGCCCGGCAACACCGGCAACCTGCCCTGCAGGAAATCACGGAAGCTCTGCCCGCTGGCATCGTGGTAGATGCCGTCGCGGTAAGAGAAGTACATTGGGACGTCCAACAGATAGTCGACGTAGCGCTCGTAACCAAAGCCATCCTCGAACACGAAGTCGAGCATGCCGGTGCGGTCCGGATCGGTATCGGTCCAGATGTGCGAGCGGTAGCTCAGGTAGCCGTTGGGCTTGCCCTCGGTGAACGGCGAATCGGCGAACAGCGCGGTGGCAATCGGCTGCAACGCCAAGGACACGCGGAACTTCTTCACCATGTCCGCTTCGCTGGCGTAGTCCAGGTTGACCTGGGTGGTGCAGGTGCGGGTCATCATGTCCAGGCCGAGCGAACCGACCTTGGGCATATAGCTCTTCATGATCTGGTAGCGGCCCTTGGGCATCCACGGCATGTCCGCACGTGCCCACTTGGGCTGGAAGCCCATGCCGAGGAAGCCAAGCTGCAGCTCACTGGCCACCTGTGCGACTTCATTGAGGTGGCTGCCGGTCTCCACGCAGGTCTGGTGGATGGTTTCCAGCGCCGCGCCCGAGAGCTCCAGCTGACCGGCCGGCTCCAGGGTCACCGAGGCACCATCGCGCAGCAGCGCGATGGTATTGCCGTTCTCCTGCACCGGCTCCCAGCCGAAGCGGGTCAGCCCATCGAGCACCGCATTGATGCCACGCTCGCCTTCAAAGGTGGGCGGGCGCAGGTCATCCAGGCGGAACCCGAACTTCTCATGCTCGGTGCCGATCCGCCATTGCGACTTGGGTTTTTCACCCGCCGCGATGCTCTGGACCAACTGGTCGCGGTGGGTGATGGGTGTGTCAGCGACGTGGCTCGGGCTCGACAAGGGCAGGCTCGCAGAATTCTGGTCAGGGCGGGAAGGTGGGGGCCAGCCCCCGCCATCGCAAGGGCGCACTATATCGTGGCGCACATTGCCATCGTGTCACGGCAGCGGTTTTCAGCGTCCTATAAAAGCAGACTTGACCGCCGCTGGCGCTGCGGCTGCGAGTCATTCCGCGGCTGACTGGGCACTCGTCCTACACTGTAGGCATGAGTCGCACCCATCATCGTGAAACCCACCGTTCGGACCGCGTCGGCTGGTTGCGTGCCGCCGTGCTGGGCGCGAACGACGGCATCGTCTCGGTCGCCGGTCTCGTTGTCGGCGTGGCCGCAGGCGGCGCCAGCGCCTCGGCGATCCTGGCCACCGGCATCGCCGGCACCGTGGCCGGCGCCATGTCGATGGCGGCTGGCGAATATGTCTCGGTGATGTCCCAGGCCGACACCGAACATGCCGATCTGGCCATGGAGCGACGCGAGCTGCACGAAGACCCGCACAGCGAGCTGCAGGAGCTGGCCGGCATCTACCGCCGCCGCGGGCTCAGCCCCGATCTGGCCCAGCAGGTTGCCGAGCAGCTGACCGCCCGCGACGCCCTCGCCGCGCATGCGCGCGACGAGCTGGGCATCACCGAGGAACTGCGCGCCCGCCCGCTGCAGGCGGCGGCAGCGTCAGCCCGCGCCTTCATCGTCGGCGCGGCACTGCCGGTACTGACCGCACTACTGGCCCCGCATGCGCTGGTAGCGCAGGTGACCACCGCCGCCACCCTGGTCGGGCTGTGCATCACCGGCGCACTGGCCGCGCGCGCCGGCGGCGCCCCCGTGCTGCGCGGCGCGTTGCGGGTGGTGTTCTGGGGCGCATTGGCGATGGCCGCCGCCGCAGCCATCGGCCACCTGTTCCAGATCACCGTGTAAACGATGACTACCGAAGCCGATCCCACACTCAACTTGCTGGCTCAGCTGTCCTCCCTGGTCGATTGCGAGCGTGCCGAAGGCTACGCCTGCATCACCGCGCGTCGCGAGCACGGCGCAAGCTCGGTGGACATTCCGCAGCCACAGTTCGCCATCCTGCTGCAGGGGCGCAAGCAGGCCCGTACTGCACAGCAGTCGCTGGAATTCGGCCCTGGCGATCTGTTCCTGATTACCCGTCGCAGCCGCATCGACGTGGTCAATATTCCCGATCCGCACAGTGGTTTGTATCTGAGTGCCATCGTGCCGCTATGCCCGGAAGTACTGGCTGCAGCGCGCGCCTTGTGGACTGACGCCCTGCCCGATGCCGGCAATGCGCTGGCATGCCTGTCGCTGGCCGAACACGGTGCGGCCCTGCTGCAATGGCGGCAGGCATTGCAGCAGGGCCAATACACCGAGGCGCGACTGGCCCTGGCCGCTCTGGTGGTGGCCTTCTGCCGTCGAGGCCATGGCAGCCTGCTCGCCGCACCCGAACCCGGTATTGGTGACCGTATCCGCGATCTGGTTGCCGCGCAGCCGGAGCGCGAGTGGCAGTCCCGTGATTTCGAATCGCACCTGGGCATCAGCGGTGCCACCTTGCGTCGGCGCTTGGCCGGTGAACAACTCAGCGTGCGCGAACTGGTAGCCGATGCGCGACTGGCGCATGCCATGCAGCTGCTCTACACCACCCGCCTGCCGCTGAAGACCGTGGCAGCGCGCGCCGGCTATCGCTCACTGGGCAGCTTCAACAAGCGCTTCGCCGCGCGCTACGGCCTGGAGCCTGCGGCAATCGGCAACAGCTGACCGCGATGCGAGCGTTTCGCGCAGCATTGTGAGCGAAACGCGGCGGCACTCCGGCGCAGCATTGAGTTCCCGCGGCACAGCCGTATCTGCAGGACCCCCCATGCGCATCCGCCCCCGACACCGTATCGCCGCTGCCTTGCTGATCCTCGCCGCCAGTTGCACCGCGCAGGCGCGCAGCACGCATGTCGTGCAGCAGCAGGTTGCCGGTGTCTATCACCAACAGATCGGCGACCTGCAGGTAACCGCCTTGTTTGACGGCGCAGTGGCACTGGGCCGCCAGGAACTGGTCGGCATTGATCCCGGCGCGGTCACCCGCCTGCTTGAGCATGGCTATGTACCGGAGGATGGCAAAGGCCTGCAGACCGCGGTCAACGCCTATCTGGTGCAGCGCGGCGACCACCTGAGTTTGATCGATACCGGCACTGCACAATGCTTCGGCGCTGATATCGGCCTGGGCCAGGTGCTGGGCAACCTGCGCGCCGCCGGCTACAACCCGGCCGATGTCGATGACGTGCTGCTGACCCACGCCCATCCGGACCATATGTGCGGCCTGCTGGATGCACAGGGCAAGCCGACCTTCCCGAAAGCCACGGTGTGGCTGTCGCAGGCCGATGCCGCCTATTGGCTCGATCCGGCCAGCGAAGCCACTGCCCCGCAACCGCTGCGGTTCGCGTTTGGCCTGGCCCGCCATGCGGTGGCGCCTTATGTGGCCGCCGGCAAGTTGCACCGGTTCGGTCCGGGTGAGCCCCTGCCGGCAGGGATCGCCGCGCTGGACAGCCACGGTCATACTCCCGGCCATGTCTCGTACCTGCTTGATGGCGGCAGCGATCAGCAGCTGCTGGTGTGGGGCGACATCGTGCACTTCCATGCGGTGCAGTTCGCCCGCCCGGATGCCGCCTTCGAAGCCGACAGCGACCGCACCGCCGCCATTGCCAGCCGCCGCCGGCTGATGGCCGAAGCATCCGACCAGGGCTGGTGGGTCGCCGGTGCGCACCTGCCGTTCCCGGGTCTCGGCCATGTGCGTCGCGCAGCTGAGGCGTTTGCGTGGGTACCGGGTGAGTTCTCGCCGCTGAAGTGATGCTGTGGCTGTGGCTGTGGCTGTGGCTGTTGCTGTGGCTGTTGCTGTGGCTGTGGCTCTTGCCGTTGCCGTTGCTGTCCCCTCTCCCGTTTACGGGAGAGGGGTAGGGGTGAGGGAAGCTTTGGCTTTGGCTTTGGCAACAACCAAAAAACCACAAAACAAAAACGCCGCCCTGACAAGGCGGCGTTTGTTCTGCGGTGGATACTGACAGAGCATCAGCTTCGCGGCTTACGCCGCTCCCACAATCCGAGCATCTTGGGCTTCGCGGCTTACGCCGCTCCTACAATTCTTACGCCACTCCTGCATCCTCTGCACCGTCAGCTGCCGGCGGGTTCAGGCCCAGCCAGCCACCGATGATGCCGCGCGCTTCGTCCACGCCCTGGCGCGATTCGCCGGAGAAGGTCTGCACGCTGACCGTGTCACCGAAAACCGAGTGCAGTTCCTTGCGCACCTTCTGCAGGGTCTGCATCTGCTGGCCACGGCCGAGCTTGTCAGCCTTGGTCAGCAGCGCATGCGCCGGCAGGCCGCGCTGGACCGCATACCCCAGCATCTGCCGGTCGTAGTCCTTCAGCGGATGACGGATATCCATCACCACCACCAGGCCCTTGAGGGCATTGCGGGTGCGGAAGTACTGGTCGATGAAGGCCTGCCAGTGCGCCTGCAGGTCCAGCGGCACCTTGGCGTAACCGTAGCCGGGCAGATCGACCAGGTGCGCCTCGGGGGTTACCTCGAAGAACACCAGCTGCTGGGTGCGGCCAGGTGTCTTGGAGACGCGGGCCAGGGAATTTTGGCGGGTCAGCGCGTTGAGCGCGCTGGACTTGCCGGCGTTGGAGCGACCGGCAAATGCCACTTCGGCCCCCAGATCCGGCGGCAACTGCCGGGAATTGTGGGCGGAAAGGTGGTAACGGGCGCGTTCGATGAGCAATGACATTGGCATAGGATCGCATGTTGCGACGCCGCGCGTCGGCCTGGCCGCTGTCCCGGGACCACCGACCCGGCCGATTTTGCTGCACTGCTGCGTTGACCGTGCCGCAAAACGCCGTTGATAATCCGGGCGATGCCGGCGGAAAGCCCCGCCCGGCCCGGTCCACACGGAGCTTCAGCATGCGCCATGCTCGTGTTCTTGCCGTTGCAGCACTGGTAGTCCCCGTAATTGCCGCCGTCGCTTTTGCCCAGAGCTCGGTCATCGCCGTGCCGGACAATGCGCCTGTACAGACCGCTTCGCTGGAAATCGACTTCAGCAAGACCAAGCCCGGTGATGCCAAGGCCGGCGAGGCCAAAGCGTCCACCTGTGCGGCCTGCCACGGCGCCGACGGCAACTCCGCCGTGGAGATCTACCCGCGCCTGGCCGGGCAGAGCGAGCGCTACATCGCCAAGGAAACAGCCCTGATCGCCAGTGGCCAGCGCACCGAAGGCGCAGTCGCCGCGATGCTGCCGTTCGTACAGGGGCTTACCCCGCAGGACATGCGCGATATCGGCGCCTTCTTCGCCACCCAGAAGTCCGGTGCCGGTGTGGCCGATGACGCCGTGGTCAGCGACGGCCCGTACCAGGGGATGAAGTTCTTCGAAGTCGGCCAGAAGCTCTACCGTGGCGGTGACGCCAGCCGCAACATCCCGGCCTGCATCGCCTGCCATGGTCCGACCGGCGCTGGTAACCCGGGCCCAGCCTATCCGCATATCGGCGGCCAACATGCCGGCTACGTCGCGCAACGTCTGCAGCGCTACCAGTCTGGCCAGACCGGCGAGGCCGATGCCGCACAGTTCAAGATCATGGCCCAGATCAGCCACGCGCTGACCGGACAGGAGATCCAGGCGCTAGCCAGTTACGTCCAAGGCCTGCATGATCGAGCCAACGATGCCGCGGTAGCCACCGCCGCCGCGCAACCCTGATACCCGCCGGTCGCTCCGGCGACCCGGCAACTGCCTCACGCAGACACGCCGGCCGCAAGGTCGGCGTCTGTTTTTCCAACGGAGACTCCCCACGATGAAGTTGTTCCCCCGACTGTTGCTGATGCTGCTGGCAATAGCCCCACTCTCGGCCTGTGCCGCCGCCCCTGCCGCGCTGGTCGAAGGCGATGACTATGAAGTGATCGCCGAGCCGGGTCCGTTTGCGCCGCTGGCCGGCAAGATCGAGGTCGTCGAGGTATTTGGTTACACCTGCCCGCACTGCGCCCACTTCGAGCCGCAGTTGGAGGCATGGGTGGCCAAGCAGCCGGCCGACGTGCGCTTCACCCCGGTGCCGGCGGCGTTTGGCGGTTACTGGGATTCCTACGCGCGTGCCTTCTATGCCGCCGAACAGGTCGGCGTACGCCAGCGCAGCCATGCCGACGTGTTCAAGGCGCTGCATGTGCAGGGCAGCCTGCCAGCACAGAATGTCACGCCCGACGAACTGGCAACCTTCTATGCCCAGTACGGCGTGCAGCCACAGCGCTTTATCGAAGCGCTGCGCAGCCAGCAGGTGGATGACAAGGTCAAGTACGCCCGCGCCTTCGCCATGCGGGTCAAGGTCACCGGTACGCCGATGCTGATCGTCAACGGCAAGTACCTGGTCAAGGGCAGGACGTTTGACGACACCCTGCGCATCGCCGCTGCCCTGGTGGCCCGCGAACGCACTGGCGCCAGCCGCCGCTGAAACCTCCGCTGAAGCCCGGCTGAGCCGGGTCACCTGTTCAGCCGAATACGCACATAATGCGTCCCTGCGCGCGTCGGTTGCAGCCCATCTGCCCGGCACCCCAAACACACCCTGCTGGAGATCCCTCCCGATGAAGATCCGCTTCGCCCTGGCCCTGACTGCCCTGTTGCCGCTGATGGTTGCCTGCAAGGCCCAGGACGGCACTGCTGATACCACCGCTCCGGCAGCCCCGGCCGCAACCGAGGCCGCTCCGGCAGCCGCCACCCCGGCCCCGGCCGCTGAAGGTGCAAGCCCTGAAGGTGCCACCGCTGCCCCGGCTGCCACCGACGCCGCTCCGGCAGCCCCGGTCCCGGCGCAGGCCCGCCTGGTCGGCCCGGAGCCGGTTGCCGGCACCGACTACGTCGCCATCGAAGGTGGCCAGCCGTTCCAGCCGGCCACCGGCAAGGTCGAAGTCACCGAGATCTTCGGCTACGTCTGCCCGGCCTGCGCCCGCTTCCAGCCGCTGATCAGCTCGTGGAAGGCTGGCCTGCCCTCGGACGTGAACTTCGTCTACGTACCGGCCGCCTTCGGCGGTATCTGGGATAACTACGCACGTGCCTTCTACGCCGCCGAGACCCTGGGCGTGCAGGAAAAGACCCACGACGCGCTGTACACCGCCATCCACATCGAGCAGACCCTGAAGGGCGAGCGCGGCACCGATTCGGTGCAGGACATCGCCAACTTCTACGGCAAGTACGGCGTCGACCCCAAGACCTTCGCCGACACCATGGGCAGCTTCGGCGTCGCCGCCAAGGTCAACCGCGGCAAGCAGTTCGCCCAGCGCAGCAAGATCACCGGTACCCCGTCGCTGATCATCAACGGCAAGTACCTGGTCAAGGGCAAGAGCTTTGAGGACATGCTCCGCATTGCCGACCACCTGATCGCGCGCGAACGCGCTGCCAACGCCAAGTGAGGTATCAAGGGCCTCGGTAACGAGGCCCTTGAGTTCGACCCGTCGTGAAATCCCCCACCCAGACATTGCGATTGCTGACCGCCAACATCCAGGCCGGCTCCAGCACCCGCCGCTACAGCGACTATGTGACCCGCAGCTGGTCACATGCGTTGCCTGCCGGCCAGAAGCGCTCCAGCCTTGACGCGATCGCCAAGCTGGCCAGCGGCCGTGACATCGTCGGCCTGCAGGAGGCCGATCCGGGCAGCCTGCGCTCGGGCTTCACCAACCAGACCCATTACCTGGCCGAACGCGCGGGCTTCAACTATTGGGCGCACCAGCCCAACCGGCGCATGGGCGGCGTCGCCTCCAGCGCCAATGGCCTGCTGAGCCGGCTTGAGCCGGTGGAAGTTCAGGACCACGCCCTGCCCGGCCGCATCGGTGGCCGCGGCCTGCTGGTCGCCCGCTATGGCGATGGCGACGAAGGCCTGACGGTGGCGGTGGCGCATCTATCGCTGGGCACCGGCTCGCGCCTGTCGCAGCTGGACTTCATTTCCGATGTGCTGGCTGATCATCCCAACGCGGTATTGATGGGTGACTTCAACTGCAAGGCGGATCGCCCGGAGATGCGCGTGCTGTACCACAAGACCCGGCTGCAACCGCCGAGCTGCCTGGTGCCGACCTTCCCCAGCTGGGGCCCGGACCGCGCCATCGACCACATCCTGATTTCCGACAGCCTGAAGATGATCGACACCCGCGCCGTTCCCGCCGCGCACTCGGACCATCTGGCCGTGGAAATGGAAGTGGAAGTCCCTGCCAACAGCCTGCGCTGAGCGCCGCTTCAGCCGGCCATCGCCGCCGGCGGTGGTCGCCGCCGCGCAGTCAAGGTACTGCCCGCCGAGGCCAACACCGTACAGCCGATCGCCAGCCACTGCAGGCCGGTCAGGTGCTCGTGCAGCAACAGCAATGCCCACAGCGCCGCCACGGCCGGCTCCATGCTGATCAGGATGCCGAAGGTTTCCTTGGGCAGGCGCTTGAGCGCCATCATCTCCAGCGACATCGGAATGGCGCTGGACACCACCGCCACCAAGAAACCGGCCAGCAGGATCTGGGGCTCCAGCAGCGCCATGCCGGCATGCGCAACGCCCACCGGCACCACCACCAGCGATGCCGCCAGCAAGCCCAATGACACGCTGTGGCCCGCATGCAGATGCCCGGCACGCTTGCCGAAGATGATGTACAGCGCCCAGCACAGCGCGGCACCCAGGGCGTACAGCACGCCGATTGGATCCAAGGCCTGGCCACCATCGAGTGGCAACAGCAGCACCAGCCCAACCAGCGCACACCCAACCCAGGCGAAATCAATCGGCCGCCGCGAGGAGAACATCGCCACCGCCAGCGGACCGGTGAACTCGATGGCAACGGCAATCCCGAACGGGATCGTGCGCAGCGCCATGTAGAACAGCAGGTTCATCAGCCCCAGCGTCAGCCCGTAGCGCAGGATCGCCGCGCCATCGGCGCGACTGGTATGCCAGCGCCATGGCCGCCACAGCAGCAACAGGAACAGCGCCGAAAAGCCCACGCGCAACGCGCTGGTGCCTTGCGCGCCAATGACGGGGAACAGGTTTTTGGCGTAGGAGGTGCCGATCGACAACGAGGTCACCGAGCCCAGCACCGCCAGCACCGGCAACAGCGATGCGAATCGGGAATTTTGCATCCCGCTAGTGTATTCGGCCGCTGCTGCAAACGCTTGGGCGAAATGGCGATGGGCGGCAGATCCGATGATGTCGCCGGACCTGCGTGGCGGTGCGGCCACCATCAGCACCCGACAGGCATCAACCTTCACATCGGCTGGTTGATGCCTGCCGCGCGCGGCACGCTACTGGATGAAGGCGATACGCTGCATGTGCGTGTTATTGGCCGCCGCCAACACCTTGGCCATCACCTGGTACTGCGCATCCGGCGAGGCGTCGATGCGCAACTCGGGCTGGTTGCCCTCATGCAGATCGGCCTGTGCCTGCAGCCGCGCCTGCAAATCGCCTATCGCCAGCAACTCACCGTTCCAGAAGAGCTGGTCGGATGCATCCACCCGCAACTCGATAGGCGGTGGCGGTTCGACACGCTGCACGATCTTGTCGGTTCGTTGTGGCAGATCCACCGGGATCGGCACCGCCACCATCGGCGCGGTCACGATGAAGATGATCAACAACACCAACATCACGTCGACCAATGGGGTCACGTTGATATCGGCCAGTGGACGCCCGCTATTGCCTGCTGCACTGAATGCCATTCCAGTTCCCCCAGGGCGAGGCCGACTGCCTCGCCACCGAAGCTACGCCTGCTTCCAAGGGTTTCCAGCAATGCCGCGACTTCTGTTCAGCTTCCATTTGCACGGAAGGGGCGCGCTTGTTCATGTGCGGGTTGGGCTGCTGCTCTGCCGTTGACGCTGCGGCCGTTATTCTTCCGCCATGAATAAAATCTTCCTGCTGCCTCTGGCTACCCTCGCCGCGCTGCTCAGCGCCTGCGTCCAGGCCCAGAACCTGGACGCACAACGCACCGCGATGCGCACCGCCATCGACAATGCCGAGCGCGGGCAGTTCGATGCCAACGCCGCCGCGCCGCTGCGCAACCACCCGCTGTACGGCTGGCTGGAGTTCAGCGCCCTGCGTCGCAACATCGACACGTTGCCGACCACGCAAGCGCAGGATTTCCTCAAGCGCTACCAGGGCCAGGCCGTGGCCGAGAGCTTCCGTTCGGCCTGGTTGCCCGCCCTCGCCCGCCGCCAGGACTGGCCGACCCTGCTGGCCAACTGGAAAACCAGCAACGATCCCGGCCTGCGCTGTGCCGAGCTCAACGCACGCCAGGCAACAGGCAAGGCCGATGCGCAATGGACCAGCGACGCCCAGTCTGTATGGCGCAGCGCCGGCAAGTCGCTGCCCGACGGCTGCGACCCGGTGTTTGCGGTACTCGCCAGCCGCGGCGGCCTGACCCCGGCGCTGCGCTGGGAACGCATCGACGCTGCCGCCGATGCGCAGCAACCGGCGGTAATGCGTGCCGCCGCACGTGGCCTGCCAGCCGCCGAGCTGGCCCAGGCCAATGACTACGCCGCCTTCGTCGACAAGCCCGACGCGCGCGCCCTGAACTGGCCGAAGAACGAACGCAGCCGCCGCATCGCCGTCGACGGCCTGCAGAAGCTGGCAAAGGCCGACCCCGGCGCCGCCGAGCTGCAGCTGCCGCAATACGCCCAGGCACTCGCCCTCAACGCCGAGCAGCAAGGCAAGGTGTTGTACGAAATCGCACTGTGGACGGTGGCCTCCTACCTGCCGGATTCGGCACGACGCTTGGCTGCCGTGCCCGAGTCGGCCTATGACGAACGCCTGCACGAATGGCGCACCCGCGAAGCGATGGCACGTGGCGATTGGCCGGCAGCACTGACCGCCATCCGCAAGATGCCGGCCAGCCAACGCAATGATTCGCGCTGGCGCTGGTTCGAGGCCCGCCTGCTGGAGAAGACCGGCAAGTCGGCCGAGGCGACCGCGCTGTACCGCGCCGCTGCGAGCGAGCCGACCTTCCACGGCTTCCTGGCCGCCGACAAGCTCAAGCAGCCCTACAACCTGTGCCCGTGGAATCCGGGCGACAGCGCAGCGGCAAAGACCACCGTCGGCCGTGACCCGGCGCTGGTGCGGGCGATCGAGCTGTTCAAGATCGAACGCCCAAGCTGGGCCGCGCGCGAATGGGCGGAGGCCTTGTCGCGTTTCGACGACAGCCAGCGCCGTCTCGCCGTGGAAGTAGCCAGCAACAACGGTTGGTTTGACCGCGCGGTGTTTGCATTGAAGGGCCCGCAGGAGTTGCGCCTGTACAACCTGCGCTTCCCGCTGCACCACGACGACACGATCCGCCGCGAAGCCGCTCGCAATGCGCTGGACCCGGCCTGGATTGCGGCGGAAATCCGCGCCGAGAGCATCTTCAATCCGAATGCACGTTCGCCGGCCAACGCCATGGGCTTGATGCAGGTATTGCCCGCCACCGGCGCCAACGTGGCCAAGAGCATTGGCCTGAGCGGCTATGGCGGTGCGTCCAGCCTGTATGACTCGGATACCAACATCGCCATCGGTACCGCCTATCTGCGCCAGCTGATGGACAAGTACAACGGCCTGCCCTACGTCACCATCGCCGCCTACAACGCCGGCCCCACCCCGACCGCACGCTGGCAGAGTCAACGCCCGAACTACGACCCGGATTTCTGGATCGAGACCATCAGCTACAAGGAAACCCGCGAATACGTGGCGCGCGTGCTGGCCTTCAGCGTGATCTACGACTGGCGCCTCAACAACAACGCCTTGACCCTGAGCGATCGCATGGTCGGCAAGACCCAGGGCGCGCGCAAAGCTTTCAGCTGCCAACAAGCCCCATAACACCTGTAGAGCCGAGCCATGCTCGGCACTATCGCTTCAACCCCTCTCCCGCTAGCGGGAGAGGGGTTGGGGTGAGGGCGGCTTTTTCGCTTGCAAAGCCCCCGCCGAGCATGGCTCGGCACTACCGCTGCTGCCCCCTCCCTTTCGCGCAGCGAAGGGGAGGGTTGGGGAGGGGCCGGCTCTTGCGGTCTTCCAGCATTGTCGGCTTCGCGGCTTACGCCGCTCCTACAAGAACATGCATGGCAGGTAACGCCCCTTGCCGAGCATGGCTCGGCACTACATGTGCGGCACCGCATCCGCCTTATCATGGCCGCATGAAGACTTATCTCGTCGGCGGCGCTGTCCGCGATTCCCTGCTCGGCCTGCAGGCCGGTGACCGTGACTGGGTGGTGGTCGGTGCCACGCAGGCGCAGATGGAAGCGGACGGCTTCAAGGCCGTGGGCAAGGATTTCCCGGTTTTCCTGCATCCGCTGACAGGTGAGGAACACGCGCTGGCACGTACCGAGCGCAAATCCGGCCGCGGTTATCGCGGCTTCGTGGTGGATGCCGATCCCTCGGTGACGCTGGAAGAAGACCTGCAGCGCCGCGATTTCACCATCAATGCCATTGCCCGCGACGAGGAAACCGGCGAACTGGTCGATCCTTGGGGCGGTGTACGCGATATCGAGCAGCGCGTGCTGCGCCATGTCGGCCCGGCCTTTGTCGAAGACCCGTTGCGGGTGCTGCGTGCGGCACGCTTCATGGCCCGCTTCGCCCCCTTGGGCTTCACCCTGGCACCGGAAACCGCCGCATTGATGCGCGATATGGCAGCCAGCGGTGAACTCGATGCCTTGGTGCCGGAACGCATCTGGCAGGAGCTGCGCCGCAGCCTGACCATGAAACAACCTTCCGCCTTCCTGCGCTGCCTGCACGACACCGGCGCGCTGGCGGTGATCCTGCCGGAAGTGGACGCGCTGTATGGCGTGCCGCAACGTGCCGAGTTCCACCCGGAAGTGGATACCGGCGTGCACCAGGAAATGGTCAGCGACATGGCCGCACAGCTGGCACCGGGCGATGACCTGATCGGCTTCGCTGCCCTCACCCACGATCTTGGCAAGGCCTCGACCCCAACCGACGAACTGCCGCGCCACATCATGCATGAGCAGCGCGGCCTGAAACCGCTGGCCAAACTCTGTGAGCGCCTGAAGATTCCGATCGCCCATCGCCAGTTGGCAGAAGCGGTCTGCCGCGAACACCTCAACGTGCATCGCATCGACGAACTGCGCGACGCCACCGTGCTGGAGCTGATCCAGCGCTGCGACGGTTTCCGTCGCCCCGAACGCATCGCACAGATGGCCCTGGTCTGCGAATGCGACAAGCGCGGACGGCTCGGCTTCGAGGACAGTGACTACCCACAGCGCGCAACCCTGCAGCGCCTGCATGCGGCTGCGCTGGCGATCAATGCACGTGATATCGCCACTGAAGGCCTGCAAGGCCCAGCTATCGGTGAAGCCTTGAAGAAGGCGCGTATCAAGGCAATCAGCGCCGCGCGGTGATTGCCTCAGACACAAAGAAATTCTGGGGCTGCTTGTAGGAGCGGCGTAAGCCGCGAAGCCGAGAATGCGAAAGACACCGCTGGATTGTGCAACTGCAATTTCCTCTGTTGGCCATGCATCACCAGCTTCGCGGCTTACGCCGCTCCTACCAGCCAAGAACCAGCCACTTCAGATCTTCAGATAGATTTTGCGGCGGTCCATCCACGCCATCGGCAACCACCAGATCGCCACGAAGCTCAAGGCCATCACCAGCGAGGCGAACTGTGCGCCGCCCAACGGGGTCAGCCAGCGGTTGAACAGCTGTTCCCACAGCCAGCCCCAGCTGCCGGTGGCCATCATCGCCAGCACCATCGCCGAGGAACCTGCATAGGCGGTGATCGCGTTGACACCGAAGCGGCGCCCCAGCGCGGGCCACTGCCGGCAGTCGATCAGGATGTGCGCCAGCCACAGGCCCGCAAATGCCCAGCCGCCGGTCCACAGCACATACGACGAGGTCCACAGGTTCTTGTTCAAGGGCAGCCACTGCGCCCACAGGCCGCCGGCAATCAACAGCAACACCGCAGCAGGCAGCAATCGCCATGGACGTTGCCGCAGCAAGGCACCGGCACGCAGGCCGAGCAAGGTCGAAGCCAATGCGCCCAGCGTGGACATCAGCCCTTCCGGATCATGGCCATGGCCGGTCGCCGGGTCATATTGATACAGCAGCGCGCCGAACAACGAAGTATCCACGCGGCTGCTCAGATTGAGCCAGGGCTCCAGCGAGCCACCTGCCACCAACAGCGCAGCGTAGCCGGTCAACAACACGCCAATGCATAGCCACTGCAAGCGCGGCTTCAACCAGATCGCCGCCATGCCAGCAGCAGCGAAGCACAGGCCAATGCGTTGCAGCACACCCCATGGCCGGTAGTGCGCCAGATCCAACCACCACCAGGCCAGGAAGTGCAGCAGCAGGCCAAGACCGAGGATACGACCGGCGCGGATCAATACCGTGCGCGTCAATGCACCACGATCAGCGCCCTGCTCCACCCGCGGCACCACGCCCAGCGCGATGGACACGCCGACGATCACCAGGAAGAACGGAAACACCAGGTCGGTCGGCGTGCAGCCGTTCCATTCCGAATGCAGCAGGGGCGCGTAGACGTGGCTCCAGCTGCCGGGGTTGTTGACCAGCAGCATGGCCGCGACGGTGATGCCGCGCAGGGCATCCACCGAGGCATAACGGATGGCTTTATTCATGGCGTTGTTCACAAGCTGGAACTCAGTCGCGCTGGCCGGCAATCCACGTGCCCTGCACCTGCAGGTCGCTGTCCAGCAGGACGAAATCAGCCTGGTAGCCGGCTGCGATCTGCCCGTAACGATCATCCAGGCCCAGGAACTGCGCTGGATACGTCGATGCCATGCGCGAAGCTTCGGCCAGCGAGAGACCCAGCAGGCCAACCGTATTGCGCACGGCGGTGATCATGTCCAAGGCAGAACCGGCCAGAGCACCCGCAGCATTGCGGACCACGCCATCAACAGCGGTGATGGTCTCGCCGTACAGCTCGAACGCCGGGTTGTCCGAACCGACCATCGGCATCGCATCGGTGACCAGGAACACTTTGCCGCGCGGTTTGGCCGCCAGCGCCACGCGCAGGCTGGCCGGGTGCACGTGCACGCCATCGACGATCACCCCGCACCAGCTGTCGGCATCTTCCAGTGCCGCGCCCACTGCACCGGGATCACGCCCCTGCAGCGGCGACATCGCGTTGTAGAGATGGGTGAAGCCGGTGATGCCTGCGTCCAGACCGGCGCGGATCTCGTCGTAGGTACCGGCGGTATGACCGGCAGCAACGATGGCGCCGTTGGCGACCATCTGCTGGATCGTTGCCAGCGGTACGCGCTCGGGTGCCAGGGTAATCAGGGTGACGCCGTTGTCCAGCGCCGTGGCCATGCGCACTTCATCGGCATCCGGTACGCGGAACTTGCCCGCATCGTGCGTTCCCTTGCGTGCCGGTGCGATGTAGGGGCCTTCCAGGTGGATGCCGAGCACGCCCGGCACCTTGGCAGCAATCGCCTCGCGGGTGGCCTGCACCGCGCGCGCCATCACCTCGGCATCGTCGCTGATCAGGGTCGGCAGCATGCCGGTGGTGCCGTAGCGGCGATGCCCGGCCACCATCGTGCGCAGCGCATCGACGTCGGTCTGGTTGTTGAACAATGCACCGCCGCCGCCATTGACCTGGGCGTCGATGAAGCCGGGCAGCAACCAGCCGCCGCCCAGATCCACCTGCGCGTCGGCCGCGGCAACGGCCGGGTCGTCGCAGGCGACGAGCGCAGTGATGCGGCCGTCTTCGATCAACACCGCGACATCGTCACGGAAGTTCTCGCCGGCAAGTACCCGGCCATTGCGCAGCGCGGTTTTCATCAGACCGTTTCCGTCACCTTGTTGAGGTGCGGCGGCAGGTCCGGGTTGTTGCCACGGCGCAGCGCCAGTGCATTGATCGCGCGGTAGAAGCTCTGGATGGTCAGCAGCGGTGCGCACAGCGGATGCGGAGCAACTGCGGTCGGCAGGTTGCCACCCTCGCCGGTCAGCCATACCTGCGCGCCGCGCGCGGCGAATTCTTCGGCCACGGCACGGGTGCCGGCGCCGGTTTCGTCCGGCTGGGCGAAGGCCAGCACCGGGAAATCGCGGCCAACCAGCGCCATCGGCCCGTGCTTCACTTCCGCCGAGCTATAGCCTTCGGCGTGCAGGCCGCAGGTTTCCTTGAACTTCAGCGCGGCTTCCTGCGCCGCGGCCAGGCCCGGGCCACGGCCAAGCACGAACAGGTTGTGCGCATCGACCAGGCCGTCGGTCACCGCCGTCCAATCGCAGGCCCATGCTTCGGACATCGCCGCCGGCAAGGCATCCAGCGCGGCGATCAGTGCCGGATCGTTCTTCCAGTACGCACCCAGCTGCAGGATCGCAGCCAGCGACGCCAGATAGCTCTTGGTCGCAGCGACGCTGCGCTCGACGCCGGCACCCAGCGGGATGACGGTTTCGGCCAGCAATGCCAGCGGCGAATCCTCGACATTGACCAGTGCCACCACACGCGCGCCGGCAGCCTTGGCGGCCTCGGCATTGCGCAGCAGATCCGGGCTCTTGCCCGACTGTGAGATCACGATATACAGCGCGCCACGCAGCTGCAGCGGCGCTTCATAGACCGAGCCCACCGACGGCGACGCCGACGCGGTCACCAGGCCGAGCTGGGTCTCGAACAGGTACTTGGCATAGGTAGCCGCGTGATCGGAACTGCCACGGGCGCAGGTGACAACGAACGGTGGCGGGTTCTGGCGCAGGTCTGCGGCCAGGGCCTGCACCACGTCGCGGTTGCGTGCGAACTGGGCGGCGATGACAGAGGCGCTTTCCGCGGCCTCGTTGAACATCAGGGTTTCGGTTTCACTCGGCAGTGCCATGGATCGTTACTCGGAGAGGTCGGGGGGAGATGACGGAGGTCGCGACGGCTGCTGGCGCAGCGGTGCGGTGGAGCCACGTACCACCAGCTGCGGTACGAAGCCCTGGTTCTGCAGCTGTGCCGGGCTGTCTTCGTAGGCATCGGTGCGCAGCTGGCTGATCAGCAAACGCGCGGCATGGCGGGCGATGTCGCCGGTGGCCTGCTTGGCGGTGGTCAGTGCCGGCCACGACTGGCGCGAGAACGGGCTGTCCTCGAAACCGGCAATGGACAGGTCGTAAGGCACGTTCAAGCCGGCCGAATTGGCTGCGGCCAAAACGCCAGCGGCGATTTCGTCGTTGGAGCCGAAGATGGCGGTAGGCGGTTCACGCAGCGCCAGCAGGCGGCGCGCACCACGGAAGCCATCGTCAAAGGTGTAGTCGCCCGGGATCACCAGGTGCTTGTCCAGCGGGATGCCGTAGTCCTTCAGCGCCGCTTCGTAGCCGGCGTAGCGCTCGCCGCTGGAACGGTGCGAGGTGCCGCCCCACAGGAAGCCGATGCGCTGGTGGCCGAGCTGGATCAGGTGCTCGGTGATCTCGTAGGCGGCATCGCGGTCATCGACGAACACGCAGGGGCCATCGCCCGGGTCCTCGGTGGCGGCGATGATGCGCACGGTCTTGATGCCGCGTGCATTGAGTGCGGCCACCAGTTCCGGGCGCTCGGACATCGGTGCGGTCAGCACCAGCCCGGCCAGGCGCGAACGCTGCACCCAGTCGGCCAGTTCCTCGGCCAGCATCGGCGAGGTCGAATCGCAGGGATGGATCTGCAGGCCGAAACCGGTCTCGCGGCAGGCCGACAACACGCCGTTCTGTACCCCGATGATGTGGTATGGATTGGGGTTGTCGTACACCAGCCCGATCACGAAAGTAGTGTTGCTGCGCAGGTTGCGCGCGGAAGGATCGGGCTCATAGTCCAGCTCGGCCACCGCACGCAGCACGCGCGCGCGGGTGGCCTGCATCACCGAAGGCTCGTTGTTGATCACCCGCGAGACGGTCTTCAAAGAGACCTTGGCCCGCTCGGCGACATCCTTGATGGTGGGTCTACGCATTACCGGTTCCCGCGTTGGCTCGATTGCCGCCATGATGCTTGATTCAGGCGCCACGTGCCTTGCCCGCGTTATGACCAACCGTGCCGAAGTACAGGATGTACAGGTAGCAGGGGATCATCAATGCAGCAAACACCAGCTGGAAGTGTTCCGGGTACGCGTGCTTGAGCAGGGCAAACGCCTGCGGGATGATCGCGCCGCCGGCAATACCCATCACCAGCAGGGCCGAACCGATCTGGGTGAAACGGCCCAGGCCGCGGATCGCCAGCGGGAAGATCGCCGGCCACATCATCGCGTTGGCGAAGCCCAGCGCGGCAACGAAGCCCACCGACACATAGCCGTGGGTGAAGTACGCGCCCAGGGTGAAGACCACGCCCAGCACCGCCGACACCGCCAGGTACTTCTCCTGCGAGATGAAGCGCGGGATCACCAACAGGCCGATCACGTAGCCCACCAGCATCGCGAACAGGGTGTAGGAGGTGAACAGCTTGGTCTGGTCCAGCGGCAGGCCGAAGGCATTGCCGTAGGTACCGATGGCGTCACCGGCCATCACCTCCACGCCGACGTAGACGAACAGACACATCACGCCCAGCCACAGGTGCGGGAACTGGAAGATGCTGCGCTTGGCGGCCTTGCCGTCGTTGGCCACGGCGTTGGCCTGGTCCGGCTGCACTTCCGGCAGCGGCGAGAACAGCACGCCCACGGCGACCAACAGCAGCACGCCAGCAATCACCATGTACGGGGTGTGGATCTTGGCCGCGAATGTATTGAGCAGATCGGCCTTGGTGGCAGCGTCTGCGGCCTGCACCTGGCTTTCCAGGTCGCCGATGCCGTGCAGCACGAAGGTACCGATCACCACTGGCGCGATGATGCCGGCAATCTTGTTGCAGATGCCCATCAGCGCGATGCGCTGCGCGGCGCCCTCGATGGGACCCAGGATGCTGATATAGGGATTGACCGCAGTCTGCAGCAGGGCCATGCCGCCGCCGATGACGAACAGGCCGGCGAGCGCACCGCCGAACCATCGCTGCGTGGCGAACTCACCGAAGCCCATCGCACCAACCGCCATCACCGCCAGACTGAGCGCCAGGCCTTTCTTCATGCCGGTGCGACCGAGGATCCAGGACGCAGGCAAGGCCAGGAAGAAGTAAGACAGGTAGAACACCATCAGTACCAGGAAGGCTGATACCTCGTTCACGTCGAAGGCCAGCTTGACGAAGGTGATCAACGGGCCGTTGATCCAGGTACAGAAGCCGATGATGAAGAACAGCACGCCGACGATGGCGATGGACGACGCCATGCTGGTACGCGGCGTCGAGACGGGAACAGCAGACATGGGCAAAGCTCCTGCGGATGCGGGAGACGGATCGAGGCCGTCCGGCGACTTACGTGGGAACAACGTTGTCACATTTATGGTTTGCTGCGGACAAGTTTGTCAACAACGCAGCTCCGCCGGGTTATTCCGGCACCGCATCGGGAATGTCCCATAAGCCCGCAAGAATCAGGCTTTCGGCAGAAAACCCCGCAAGTTGAGCCCCTGCACGCTATCGGATGCAACAAATGCAGGCGGCGCAAGGTTTGCGCAGACACGCTGCGGCGCAGCATCGAAAGTTTCAATTATTCGTTGACATCGTTGTCAGAACGATTACAGACTCGCCCCCCAATGGTGCCCCTCCGGGCGCTCCGCCTCGCCATAGGGAAACCGAGTGACAGCTGTCGTCCCCCCACTGCAGACCACCCGCCTCGACCCCGCCTCCCGGCCCTTCTTCGCCGCCGACGTGGGTGGCACGCACGTCCGCGTCGGCCTGATCCGGGCCGCGGCAGCAAACGACCCGTCGATCGACGTACTGTCCTATCGCAAGTACCGCTGCGCGGACTATCCCAGCCTCAGCGCGATCCTGTCCGACTTCGCCAGCCATAACCCACCGGTCGAGCATTGCGTGATCGCCACCGCCGGCTACGCGCTGCCGGACGGCACGGTGATCTCGGCCAACCTGCCGTGGCCGCTGTCGTCCACCCGCATCCGCGATGACCTTGGCTTTGCCGGCGTGCATCTGGTCAACGATTTCGAAGCGGTCGCGCATGCCGCCGGCCACATCAGCGCCAGCCAGGTCCTGCAGTTGACCGGCCCGGCCGAAGCCGAACGCGGCCCGACCCTGGTGATCGGCCCGGGCACCGGCCTGGGCGCCGCCGTGTGGATCCCGGTCGGCAACCGCTCGGTGGTCCTGGCGACCGAAGCCGGCCAGGCCTCGCTGGCAGCCACCACCGAACTGGAAATGGCGGTGCTGCAGCAGATGCTGCAGGACCGTCCACATGTATCGATCGAACAGGCACTGTCCGGCCCCGGCCTGCTCAACCTGTACAACGCGCTATGCGCAGTGCGCGGCGTCACGCCGGTGCACACCACCCCCGATGCCGTCAGCGCCGCCGCCTGCGATGGCAGCGATCCGCTGGCCGTGGAAACCCTGCAGCTGTTCTGCGGAATCCTCGGCTCGACCATCGGTGACATGGCCCTGCTCTACGGCGTGCAGGGCGGCATCTATCTGGCTGGCGGCATCCTGCCGAAGATCAGCCAGTTTCTTCTGAACAGCACCTTCGTCGAACGCTTCCTCAACAAGGGGCCGATGCGCAAGGCGTTGCAAAGCATTCCCGTGAAGCTGGTAGAGCACGGGCAACTGGGCGTCATCGGCGCCGCCAGTTGGTATCTGGAAAAGTCGGCCACGTAAGCCTTCAGCAGCATAAGCAACAGATCCACCAGCAGGACCCTGTAGTAACGCGGCACGCAGTGCCAATCAATCTTGATGTTGAGGAGAGACAACATGCATCGCAAGACTATGCTTTCGGCAGCCATCATCAGCTGTCTCGCTTTCAGCGCACACGCGCAGGAAGCCGCAAAGACCGCCACCGACCTGGACACCGTGACCGTCACCGGCATCCGCGCCAGTCTCGAAAAGTCGCTGGATACCAAGCGCAACAACGACACGGTATCCGAGTCGATCACCGCTGAAGACATCGGCAAGTTCCCGAACACCAACGCCGCCGAAGCCATGGCGCTGATCCCGGGCGTCACCATCGACCGTCGCTTCGGCCAGGGTGAGCGCGTCAGCATCGACGGCACCGACCCGAGCCTCAACCTGAGCTTCATCGACGGCCATCCGGTTGCACAGGCCATCTGGCTGTACGGCGAGTCGCCGAACCGTGGCTTCGACTACACCATGCTGGCCCCGGAAGTGCTGGGCCGCCTGGAAATCATCAAGTCCTCCGAAGCCCGCCTGCCGGAAGGCAGCCTCGGCGGCACCGTGATGATGCATTCGCGCAAGCCGCTGGACATGGACGCCAATTCGGTCAGCGGCTCGGTCGGCTACAGCTACAACGACCAGGCCGAGAAGGGCAGCCCGAACATCTCGGTGCTCTACAGCTGGAAGAACGACGACTCCACCTGGGGCGTCAACGTCGCCGCCCAGCGCCATGAAGAAAAGGTCGACCGCCAGGGCATCGAAATCTTCGGCTACAGCACCGTTGCCGACTTTGCCAAGGTCAACCCGAACGTCGCCGCCCAGGTCGGCAAGGGCGAACTGCGCCCGACCGACAAGGTCGCGCAGGAAATCAACGTTGCCTACTTCCAGCAGGAGCGCAAGCGTGACAGCGCACTGGTGAACCTGCAGTTCAAGCCCAACGACCAGTTCGAGGGCACCTTGAGCGGCCTGTACATCAAGGAGAACTTCGACAGCTACAACCAGTCGATGTACAACTTCATGACGCAGAACAACTCGTCCATGCAAGCCGTCGACTACTTCAACCCGACCGGCCCGGGCGGCTTCGTCACCGGCGGCCACACCAATGCCAACCCCGGCAGCGGCACCGGCATCATCTACGACAACCAGGTGCGCTTCTCGGAAGTGACCACCAAGGGCGTGGACCTGGACCTGCAGTACCGCGGTGATGGCTGGAAGCTGGGCGGCAAGATCGGCACCAGCAAGTCCGAGAACCCGAACATCAGCCAGTACCTGATCGAGCCGGTCTACAGCGGCGCCTACAGCTGGGACTACCGCAAGGGCTTCCAGGCTGATGACCAGGCCGCGTATTACGATCCGGCGAACTGGGGCAACATCTTCGGCAACAACGGCGTGTTCAGCTCCGAAGCCAAGGACAAGTACGCGCAGCTGGATTTCAGCAAGAACTTCGACAGCATCTTCAACCAGTTGCTGATCGGCGTGCGTCGCACCGAGCACACCGAAAACTACGGCCTGGGCGTGTATGGCGGCGTGCGTACCGGCAGCCTGGCCGACGTCGGCACCATCGGCAACACCAACCTGCTCGGCAGCCTGGGCGGCGTGTTCGGCAACACCAGCCACCACCCGCAGGTCGGCCAGGGCAACGTGATCAGCTGGGTGCATGGCAGCCCGGTGGACTACTCGCGTTCCGATGCGTCCAGCCTGTTGAACAACACCTGGGAACTGGAGCAGAAGACCACGGCCGCGTACACGCAGCTGAACTTCTCCACCGGCGCCCTGCGCGGGAACTTCGGCGTACGCTGGGTCCAGACCAAGACCGACAGCAGCGCCTATGTGTACGGCGACAACCAGCCAGTGCTGCCGGCGCCGGCCGAGTGGTGGCAGACCAGCAAGAGCAAGAAGAGCAACATGCTGCCGTCCGTCAACCTGGTGTATGACAATGGCGGCGACGTGGTGTTGCGTGCTTCGGCTGCCAAGGTCATCGCCTGGGCACCGTACAACCTGATGTCGAACAACCTGTTCCTCAACGACACCATGATGACCGGCTCGGGTGGCAACCCGGACCTGGATCCGTACAAGGCCTACAACTTCAACTTCTCGGCCGAGTGGTACTTCGCCCCGCAGTCGGTGCTGGCAGGCTCGGTGTTCCTGAAGCAGACCCAGAACTACGTGCTGCAGACCCCGGGCACCGAGCGTCGTTACAACTCCATGCGTGACAGCAACCCGACCACCTGGTTGACCACGGTTGGCTCGCACGGCTGTACCGCCGATGGCTTCTGCGACTACAGCGTCACCCGTCCGCGCAATGCTGGCGGCGCCAGCGTCCGCGGCTTCAACATCAACTACCAGCAGGCATTCGGCGACACCGGCCTGGGCTTGATCGCGAACTACACCTACGCAACCGGCGATACCGATGCCGGCAACAACATGCCCTACCTGTCGCGCAGCACCGTCAGCGTCAGCCCGTACTTTGAAAACGAGCAGTTCAGCGCCCGTGTCAACTACAACTGGCGCAGCAAGTACGAAGGCGTTGGCTATGTTGCCGGTGCACCGGCGGCCACCACCGCCGCGTATGCCGACCTGAGCGCAAGCCTGGGCTGGAACTTCACCGACAACCTGAGCCTGTCGCTGGATGCGATGAACCTGCTCAACGAGAAGTACCGCCAGTATGTTGCCCAGGAAGAGGCACTGGCTGCGGAATACTTCACCGGCCGCCGCTACATGGCCAACCTGCGTTTCAAGTTCTGATCCATGCCGGCAGGCAACATTGCCGGATAGCGTGACCCGCCGGGCCTGGATCATTCCGGGCCCGGCTTTTTATGCAGGTGGTGCCAAGCCATGCTCGGCATTGCCCCGCTTCATGTAGTGGGGCGCCCAGAGCCGGCACCCCCCCCCAGGAGAGCGAGGACCCGCCCCCCCACCACCCCGCGCAAAAAAAAAAAAAA
>NZ_JBRREC010000031.1:0-44147 GCF_056760015.1 Stenotrophomonas sp. STEN029
GCCATGCTCGGCAGGGGCTTTACCGATGAAGCCTCATGCCGAGCATGGCTCGGCACTATAGGTTGGTTTTGCGCTGCGGGAGCGGCGTGAGCCGCGAAGCTGATAGATCAACAGCGCAAGGCCCCCTCCCCAGCCCTCCCCTTGCCTACGGCAAAGGGAGGGGGCGTGGTGCCGAGCCATGCCCGGCATACAGGCGGCGCCAACGACAACGGGCAGCCATTGGCTGCCCGTGCGGTAGATCTGCTTGTGGAGGTGCTTAGTAGCGCAGCAGCGCCGAGCCCCAGGTGAAACCGCCACCGAAGGCTTCCAGCAGCAACAACTGGCCACGCTCGACGCGACCGGAACGGATCGCGGCGTCCAGTGCCAGCGGCACTGAGCCCGACGAGGTGTTGCCGTGCTTGTCGACGGTGACCACCACGCGATCCATCGGCATTTCCAGGCGCTTGGCCGTGGCTTCGATGATGCGCAGATTGGCCTGGTGCGGGATCAGCCAATCCAGGTCGGACTTATCCAAACCGTTGGCCTGCAGGGTCTCATCAACAACCGAGTCCAGCGCCTTGACGGCGTACTTGAACACGTCGTTGCCCTTCATGTTGATCTTGCCCGGCTTGTCGAAGCCGACCGAGACGCCAACCGGATCCCACAGCAGTTCCTTCTTGCTGCCGTCGGCATGCAGATGCGTACTGAGAATGCCAGTATCTTCGTCGGCCTTGAGCACGACGGCGCCCGCGCCATCGCCGAACAACACGCAGGTCGTGCGGTCGGTCCAGTCAACGATACGGGTCAGGGTCTCCGCACCGATCACCAGGACATGCTTGGCATCACCGCTGCGAATGAATTTGTCAGCCACGCTCAGGGCGAACAGGAAGCCCGAACATGCCGCATTGACGTCAAACGCCGCCGAGCCGGTCGCGCCGAGGCGGGCCTGGATCAAGCAAGCGGTGGACGGGAAGATCAGATCCGGCGTGGTGGTACCTACGATGATCATGTCCAGCTGCGAGGCCTCAATGCCGGCAGCTTCCAGCGCGCGCGTGGCGGCGTGGTAGCCCAGGTCACTGGTGGTCTCGTCGTCGGCAGCGATGTGCCGCTCACGGATACCCGTGCGCGACTCGATCCACTCGTTGGTCGTCTCGACGATCTTGGTCAGATCATCGTTGGTCAACACTTTCTCGGGCAAATAACTACCAGTGCCCGCGATCCTCGAGTAGATCCGCTTGCTCATGCTGTTTCCTATTGCGCGAAGCCGCCCGTAGGCGGCCCCGGAAGAATCGGTGCAACAACCGCCACGCTCAGGTGGCGGCAGCCGTCACAAATCAATCTTCTTCGACGACCAGGGTCGACTTGGTCGTGATCACCTTCTTGCCGCGGTAGAAACCGTCAGCAGTGATGTGGTGACGCAGGTGCACTTCACCGGTGGTCGGATCGGTGGACAGCTGCTTTGCGCTCAGGGCGTCGTGGGCACGACGCATGCCGCGGCGGGACGGGGTAACACGGGATTTCTGCACAGCCATGGGATTGCTCCAAACTCGGTTTCGTTTGCTTCGTCGTTTAATTGCACAGGACGCCAGCGTCCAGCACTACTCGCTTTCGCCGCAGCCGCCGACGATTACCGGCCGCAATTATTTCTTCAGCGCCGCCAATGCCGCAAAGGGATTGGCCTTGCTCAATTCTTCTTCGGTCGCGCTGAAGTCACGTTCGACTGCCTCGCTTCCAGGCGCCAGCGCTACCACCGGCACCGCCAACACCAACTCGTCTTCCACCAGGTCCAGCGGACGCAGGCTGCCGTCTTCGGGCACCAGCATCGCTTCGTATTCCTCTGGAAGCGCAGATTCTTCTTCTTCGTCCTTGATCAAGCCCAAGCGCTGCTTGATCGACACCGGCAGCAGGAAACGCTGCATGGTGCGCTGACAGATCAAGGGCAGCTCGGTATCAATGGTCAGATCGACATACGACACCTGCAAGATGTTGTCTCGATCGAACTCCAGTGAATACGTGCACTGACCTTCGGTATCGGCAACCAGACCCTGCAAGCGGGTCAATTCGGACAAAGGCACCTGGCCATCAAAGCGCCTGCGCGCAATGACCATCCGCCAAGCATCCAGCAATTCGGGTACGTTCGCGGACATAAGCTGCAGAATGTTAAGGAGTAGCCACGCCGCTGTCAAATCCATAGCGACGGAAACATTGTCAGACCGGCAGCGGCGCAGCAGACTGGCCGTCCCGAGCTGCGTATTTTTACACATGAAGCCCCTGATTCTCGCCTCCACGTCCCGATATCGCGCTGAATTGCTTAACCGGCTCAGGATTTCGTTCAGTTCAGCGGCCCCAGATGTGGACGAAGCCCCGCTCCCCGGCGAGCCGCCGGCAGCCCAAGCGCAGCGCCTGGCCGCCGCCAAAGCCGCCGCGGTTGCCCGCCAGCACCCCGGCAGCTGGGCTGTCGGCTCGGACCAGGTCGCCGAGCTGAATGGGCAGCCTTTGGGCAAACCGGGCACCCGCGAGGCCGCCATTGCGCAGCTGACAGCGATGTCCGGCCATGAGGTGCAGTTCCACACGGCGGTCTGCGTGAGCGATGGCATTGCCCAGCATCAGGCCATCGATCTCACCCGGGTCCGCTTCAGGCCCCTGCAGACCGCTGAGATCGAGCGTTACATCGACGCCGAACAGCCCCTGGACTGCGCCGGCAGCTTCAAATGCGAAGGCCTGGGCATCACGCTGTTCGACGCCATCGAGAACAGCGACCCCACGGCCTTGATTGGCTTGCCGCTGATAAAGACCGCACAGCTGCTGCGGCAGGCGGGCTATCAGCTGCCCTAGCCTGCGGCTTCACTGTAGCCAGAGTAAGCGCAGAACCACTATCTACCGGTCGCTCAATCTTTCCGCCAACGGCTGCGATCTACCGGCAATGCAGATCTCCGCCAACAGCCCCGGGTGCGCTGCGCTTACCCGGGCTACGGCGTTGTTGCGTGCCGTCCTGGATCGTAAGCGACGCTACTGAACCTCGAACGGCTGCTCGGCCCAGGTCTCGACGCTGCCGTCATTGCCATGCAGGCGCAGGCCCAGCCAATGCGTGCCGGGCTTCAGGCCTGAGGTATCCAGCTTTGCATCAAAACCGGTATTCGGATGTTGCGGATCGGTGGATATCTTCCAGAACGGGCGCACGTCATAGGCGCGCCCATAGACGGCGTCCCCTACGCTGCGACCGTCCAGCAGCAACTCAACCCGCGACAATCCCACGCCATCCTTGAAAGCCCAGCCACTGACTTCCAGCGCGCCGCCCACAGCCTGACCCGCCAGCGGGGTTTCCACCCACGCCATTGCCGGTGTCACACATGGTCCCTGCTGCTTCTCGGCCGGCAAGCGGAACAACAGGAAACGTTGGAACCCGTGATCAAGTGAGACCACTTTCGGCGGCGGCAGCGGCCCCACCAACTCGCAGACCTTGTGGTAACGCTCCAGCAGATCGCGGTAACGCTGGTCGCCGGGTGCCAATACCAACAGCACCGGCGTCGTGCGGCTACCGTCACTGATCAACTTCCAGAGCGCCAACTGCGCAGTGCGCCCATGCCGATCATTGAGCTCATGTGGCAGCACTTTGATCGACGGATCGTTGAGACGGAAGCCCAACTCCGCACCGACCTTGAAGCTGCCCGCCAGCACCTGGGTATCTTCCGGCATCTGCGCCAGTTCCTCGCGCACACCCTCGGACAGTTGCTGCCAACCGGCGAAATTGCGGGGGTAGTACTTGCTGCCCGCCAGTTGCTCACGCAAGCCGGGTGATGCGGCAACCAGGTAGTAGCCCATCGCCAACAGCAGACCCAGCGTGGTGAGCACCCACAATGCACGCCGCCAAGGGCGCGACCAATGCGTGAGCAATGCAGGCACGCAGACCAGCAAGGCCAGATAACCTGGCAGCGGCCAATGGAAGCTGATCCGCTCCACATCGGTGAAGAACCCCAATGCGAAGATCAGCAAGGTCGAGGTAGCGCCGACCAAGGCAAAGTAGCGCCATTGCAGGTGATGGAAGCCACCCTGCACATTGCGCAGCCCCCTGCTGGCCACCACCGCCATCGCCACGAACAACAGCGGTGTCACCAGCATTGGTTGGATCACCAGGAACAGCAGTCCTTCCGACTGGAACGCCCACGGATGGCGCTCGATCACCTGGAACTTGAGCCCAGCATCCTGGTTGTCCAGATTCCATGCCATCAGTGGCGTCCACGCCGCCAAGCCCACCGACAGTGCGATCCACACCCGCGGATCACGCAAGGCCTTGCGGCCCTCTGGCAACAGCACCAGTGCAATGAAACCAACAACGATCACACCAATGAAGCGGTAGTGACTGAGTGCGCCCATCAACAGGCCGCAGGCCAGCAGCAAGGCGCCACCAGCACCCACCCCACGCAGCAGGCGTGCACCGGCATCCAGGCACAGCAGGGCGGCAATCGCCATCGACACGTCCGGCACCGCCAGGATTCCCAGCGTCGCCGACAACGGCATCAACAAGGCCAGTGAGCCCGCGCGCCAGCCCATGCGCACGCCGAACCAGCGCGTGCAGATACCGGCGACCATCCACGGCAGCGCCGCGCCCATGATCAGGAACGGCATGCGCACGCCAAGCCGATGGTCACCGAATACCTCGACGCCGAGTCGCGTCAACCACGCGGTCAGCCCGGGCAGATCCGAATAGGCGGCAGCCAGATGCTGGCCTTCCTGCCAATAGAACGCCTCGTCCACGAACAGCGTCAACTGCGAAGCCAACAGCACCTTGGCTGTGGTGACCAGCACCCACAGCACAAGGAACGTTACGTATGCGCGTTGCTCACCCCTGTTTGGCACGTACACTTCCTTCAGCCCAAGTATCGAGACGACCATGACAATGGCGCCGCCCGGAATGCTAACCGAAGTCACACTACAGTCCCTATCGGCAGCGCAACAGCAGGTCAATTCCCTCTTGCTCGGCAAGGCGCAGGAAGTGCGGATGGCCTTTGTCGCGCTGCTGTCCGGCGGACATCTGCTGATCGAGGACCTGCCCGGCCTCGGCAAGACCACCTTGGCCCACGCGATGGCCTCCAGCCTGGGCCTGCAGTTCCAGCGCGTGCAGTTCACCTCCGACCTGCTGCCTGCCGATGTGCTCGGCATCTCGGTTTACGAGGCGCATAGCCGCAGCTTCCAGTTCCATCCCGGCCCGGTGTTCTGCAACCTGCTGCTGGCTGATGAAATCAACCGCGCACCGCCACGCACGCAGAGCGCCCTGCTCGAAGCGATGGCCGAGCAGCAGGTCACGCTGGATGGCGTGACCCACCGGCTACCGGATCCCTTCTTCGTCATCGCCACGCAGAACCCGGTGGACATGTCCGGCACATTCCCGCTGCCAGACTCGCAGCTGGATCGCTTCCTGCTGCGCCTGACCCTGGGCTATCCCAATGCCGACGCCGAGCGCGCCCTGCTGGCCGGCGAAGACCGCCGTGACCTGATCGCACGGGTTACCCCCTGCCTGTCGGAGCAGGACATCCGCATGCTGCGCGAAGCCGTTGGCCAGGTACATGCCAGTGACGCGCTGATTGACTACGTGCAGGCCTTGATCACCCGCAGCCGCCAACACCCGGGCGTGCGCGTCGGCCTGTCGCCACGCGCCGGTATCGCCCTGCTGCGCGCGGCCAAGGCGCACGCGCTGCTGCTTGGCCGCCAGCATGTGATCCCGGAAGACGTGCAGGCATTGTTCATCGCGGTCGCCGGGCATCGTCTGGTTGCCGAAGCCGAAGCATCCTCCGGCCCGACGTTGGCACGCACCCTGCTGCACAGCGTGCAGGTGGATTGAGGTGCTGGCAGCACTACGGCAGCGCCTGCAATCCCTGCAGTTCCTGGCCCGCCCACGGCAACCGGAACAGCTGCCGACGCAGTTGGACAGACGCCGCATCTACGTGCTGCCGACCGGCTTCGGCCTGTTCCTGGCGGGCTTGCTCGCGGTCATGCTGCTTGGCGCCTTGAACTACAACAACAACCCCGCCTTGCTGTTGGCGCTGGTGCTGGGCGCAACCGCGCTGGCCAGCACCGTGCAGGCGCACCTGCAGTTGTCAGGCCTGCGCCTGCAAGCCGTTTCCGCCGACCCGGTGGCCGCAGGCACTCCCATCCGCCTGCGGCTGGCGCTTGCGCGCGGTGACCGCCGCTGGCGCCGTGCCCTGCAGCTGGATTACCCACAGGCCAAGACCCACCTCAACCTGGAGCAGGACAGCCAGGCCGAAGCCGACCTCTGGCTACCCACCCAGCAACGCGGCTGGCTGGATCTGTCACGCATCCGGATCACCAGCACCCAGCCGCTGGGCCTGGTCCGCGCCTGGGCATGGTTCTGGCCAGACACCGCGTTGCTGGTCTATCCCGCGCCGGAAACCAATGCGCCGCCACTGCCGGATGCAGGCAGCGCCTCCACCCGCACCCGCGTGCATCCACAAGGCGAAGAACTGCAGCAGATGCGCCCCTACCGCAGCGGCGACTCGCGCCGCAGCATCGCCTGGAAGCACTCGGCGCGACGCGACGAACTGCTGGTGCGCGAGTACGAGCGCCCCTATGGCGCCGAGCTGGTATTGGACTGGCAGCAATTGCTGGCCCTGCCCCACGAACGCCGCATTTCGCGCCTGGCGCGCTGGGTGGATGAGGCCGAACGCGAAGGCCGCAGCTATCAACTGCGTCTGCCCGGGCAGCCCCCATTCGGGCCAGCCAGCGGCGACGCCCATCGCCACCTCTGCCTGCGCGCATTGGCGCTGTTGCCAGACGCATGAAGACGCCCGCACCCGCGATAAGCGCCAGCAGCCGCCTCTGGATCAATCTGGTCACGGCGCTCTCGCTGCTGCCCTTGCTGCTGCAGCTGCCGGGCGTGCTGGCGGCGCTGTTCGGAATCACCGCCTTGCTGGTGGCGCTGTGGTCATGGCGGCGTGCCATGCCCTTGTTGCTGCGCCTGCTGCTGATCGGCGTGATGCTGATCTGCATCTACTGGCAGATGGGCGCCAACCCCGGCCGCGACAATGGCTGCGCCCTGCTTGCGGCGATGCTGGCGATCAAATCCAGCGAGCTGCGCACGTTGCGTGATGCACGCAGCCTGATTGGCTTCAGCCTGTTTGCACCATTCGCAGCCTTCCTGCTCGATCAGGGGCCAAGCACCCTGCTGATGTCAGCCGCCGCCGTGGTAGCCGCCCTGCTCGCGCTGCAACGCCTGGCCGATGAAGAAGTAGGCATTGCCCACCTGCCACCGCGCGCCCAACTACGCACGGTTGGCGGGCTGATGTTGCTGGCACTGCCGCTGGCCTTGTCGGCATTCTGGCTGGTGCCGCGCCTGCCAACGCCGCTATGGGGCACACCCGATCGGGTGGTGGGGCGCCCCGGCCTGTCCGACAACATGCAGCCCGGCGACCTGGGCGACATGATGGCCGATGACAGCCCGGCGCTGCGGGTCGAGTTCTTCGGCCCGGTGCCGGCGCAGGACCAGAGCTATTGGCGCGGGCCGG
Source organism: Stenotrophomonas sp. STEN029 (assembly GCF_056760015.1). NCBI lineage: Bacteria > Pseudomonadati > Pseudomonadota > Gammaproteobacteria > Lysobacterales > Lysobacteraceae > Stenotrophomonas > Stenotrophomonas sp. STEN029. The sequence continues at coordinate 7,500 of NZ_JBRREC010000031.1, forward strand.
TACTGACGCGCTTCGATGGCCGGCGCTGGTCGCGGATGCGAAGTCAACGCTCCGAACAGATGCCCAACGTGACCAACAGCGCGCAGCGCTGGGACTACCAGATCGACTACGAGCCCACCGACCAGCGCGAACTGGTCGCGCTGGACCTGCCCCTGCAGGCACCTGCAGGAAGCCAATTGGATGCCGACTACAGCCTGACCTCAGCGCGACCACTTACCGCACTGACCCGCTGGCGTATGCAGTCCAGTCCGGCTCAAGCGTTCCAGGCCGAACTGCCGGCACGCCTGCGGTGGCAGGCCCTGCAACTGCCGGACGGCTTCAACCCGCGCACGCTCGCGCTATCCAGACAATGGCGCAGCGAGGCCGGCAATGATGATGCCGCGCTGGTAAAACGCAGCCTGGACTGGATCCACCGCGAGTTCGCCTACACCTTGAACACGCCGCTGGCCGGCCGCCACTCCGTCGACGAATTCCTGTTCGACCAGAAGGCCGGTTACTGCGAGCACTTCAGCGCGGCATTCGTGGTGTTGATGCGTGGCGCAGGCATTCCAGCACGCGTTGTCACCGGTTATGCCGGCGGCGTGCGCAACCGCTTCGGCAACTACTGGGTGGTGCGCCGGCTTGATGCGCATGCCTGGGCCGAGGTCTGGCTGCCGCAGCGCGGCTGGGTGCGGGTTGATCCCACCGCAGCCGTCGCCCCGGAACGCATCTATGACACCTTGGAAGACCGCATCGGCGACAGCAATACCAGTGGACTGGACCTGTCCGGTCGCTGGAGCAGCCTGCTGCAGTACAGCGACTACCTGCGCCGCGGCTGGAACACCGCCGTGCTGTCTTTCGATGCCCAACGTCAGCAGCGCCTGCTCAGCGGTTTCGGTATCAAGCAATTGAGCCCCTCGCAGCTGGTTGCCATGTTTGCCGGTTTTGCGGCCCTCGCCATCGGCCTGATGGCCTGGCTGCTGGCCCGTGGCGAGCGCCAACGCGACCCGCTGCTGCGCGCCTGGCACCGGCTGGACCGTCGCTACCAACGGCTGGGGCTGGGCCGTGAGCCCTTCGAGACCGCCAGCGACTGGGCCAGCCGCGTTGACCGTGCCCGGCCCGGCAGCGACCTGCTGACGCTCAGCCAGCGTTTCACTCAGGCGCGCTACGCTGGCGTCCGATCGGATGTCGTTTCATTATTGGCGGACCTGCACAGGCACCGCCCGAAACCCGGAGTACGAACATGAAGACCCGCATCCTCCTCGTTGCCGCCGCCAGCCTGGTGTTGGCCGCCTGTGCCACGGCGCCCAAGCCGCTGCAGGGACAGTTCACCCCCGTTTCGCCGCGTGACGCAGTGGCGCAGAAGCAGACCGGCGCGCCGGTACGCTGGGGTGGCCGCATCATCGAGACCATCCCGGGCCAGGGCGAAACCTGCTTCCAGATGCTGGCCCGCCCGCTCAATGCCAGCGGCCGCCCGAGCACCACGTCCAGCGATGCCAGCGATGGCCGCTTCATGGCCTGCCGCAGCGGCTTCTATGATCCGGCGGTGTTCGAGCCGGGCCGCGACGTGACCTTCATCGGCCGCATCGATGGCTACCAGAGCACCAAGATCGGCGAATACGACTACCCGCTGCCCAAGCTCTCCGCCGACGTGGTCTACCTGTGGCCGGTACAGCGCGAAGTGGAAGTAGTACCCGCCTACCCGTACGGCCCGTGGGGCCCGGGTTGGGGTCCCGGCTGGGGCTGGGGTTACCGCGGCTGGTGGTAACAAACTGAAAACGCCGCCCCAAGGGGCGGCGTTTTTTTTTTGGGTTTTTTGTTCTTTTTTTATTTTTTTTTGGGGGGGCTAACCCCGCCAAGCCGGTAGCAACCAAGCAACTGCGAAGCCTGTTCGCGCGATCCAGCAGTTTCTGATTGCGCTATGTCGCTTGCGGCGGAGAGATCTGTGGCTTCGCGGCTTACGCCGCTCCTACAAAAGCAGCTTTCTCACGCGCCGAAATGCCCCAAGGGCGCACCTGCCAGCAAATGCAGGTGGATGTGGAACACGGTCTGCCCCGCATCTTCGCGGCAGTTCATCACGATGCGGTAGCCGTTCTCGGCGAAGCCCTCCTGGCGTGCATACGCCCCCGCTGCCAAGGCCAGCTTGCCGATCAGGTGCGCCTGCGTGGGCTGCAGATCATCCAGGGTGGGGATGACCTCGTTCTTCGGGATGAAAAGCACATGCACCGGCGCCTGCGGGGCGATGTCCTTGAAGCCCAGCACTTCATCGTCTTCGTAGACGATGGCGGCGGGAATTTCGCGACGGATGATCTTGCCGAAAATGGTGTCGGTCATGTGGGGCTCGCTGCAGTAAACGACCTACAGCTTACAACCCTCGCAGCGCTTATTCGCCGACTTCGCTGCGGCTGCCGAAGGCATGCGACAAAGTGCCGCGATCCACGTACTCAAGCTCGCCGCCCAATGGCAGGCCCTGGGCCAGGCGGCTGGGGCGCACCTTGTTGCGACGTGCCAGCTGCGCCAGGTAATGCGCGGTGGCCTCGCCTTCGACCGTGGAGTTGGTAGCGATGATCAACTCGGTGACCTCGCCCTGCGCCAAACGTGTCTCCAGCTGATCCAGGCCCAGCTCGCGCGGGCCGATGCCATCCAGCGGCGACAAACGCCCCTGCAGCACGTAATACACACCGCGGTAGCTGGTTGCATGCTCGATCGCCAGCCGATCCGCCGGTGACTCGATCACGCACAGCATCTGCCGCTCGCGGCTGCTGCTGGCACAGACCGGGCAAAGCTCGGTTTCGCTGAAATCGCGGCATTGCTTGCAGTGGCCGATCTTCTCGATCGCCTCGGCCAACACTTCCGACAGGCGCTGGCCGCCGTCGCGGGCACGCTCCAGCACGTGGTAGGCCATGCGCTGGGCCGTCTTCTGGCCAACGCCGGGCAGTACCCGGAAGGCTTCGATCAGTTGTTCCAGCAGCGGCAGGCTCATCGCAACGGTCTCATCACAGCAGGCGTATCGCTAAAACAAGCGCGCGAAGCCCGGAGGCTTCGCGGCGCGGGGACGTGCATGCGCCGGGCCAGCCGGCGCGGGCCACATCAGAACGGCAGCTTCATGCCCGGCGGCAGCTTCATGCCGGCCGTGGCCGAACCCATGCGGCTCTGCGATTCGGCGTCGATCTTGTTGGAAGCATCATTGAAGGCGGCGGCGATCAGGTCTTCAGCCATTTCCGGATCGCTCAGCACCGACGGATCGATGCGCACCTTGCGGCACTCCTTGGTGCCACTCAGAGTCACGCTGACCATGCCGCCGCCGGCGCTGCCGGTGACTTCCAACTTGGCGATTTCTTCCTGGGCCTTCTGCAGGTTTTCCTGCATTTTCTGGGCCTGCTGCATCATTTGGGCGATATTGCCGCGCATGGTTCGTTACTCTTTGAAAGGACGGATGGAATCGGCCACGACCCGTGCACCCTGCTGTATCAGCTGCTGCACCTGGGGGTCGGCCATGAACACGGCTTCGGCCGCGGATTGCTGTTCACCGCGCTGACGATCTGCGCGCTGGTGCAAGGTTTCAGCCTGGGCGTTGCCGGTCTCAATGAGGATCTTGGGCGTGCTACCCAAGGCCTGCGACAGCGCCTGCGCCAGGGCATTCAAGGCGCGCTCAGACTGCAGGTATTCAAAACCCGGCAACAAGGCCAGCCGCAGCACACCGTGCTGGAAGCTGACGAAGGCGGCATTGGCGGCTAGTTCGCGCGACGGGCCGCTCAGGCCGCTGTCGTCGATCAGGTCCAGCCATTGTTCTGCGTCGTTCAAGCTGCGGCCGCCCTGCGTCGGTGCAACTGACTCTGCGGGTGCCGCCGGCTCGATGGCGATGCCGGTCGGGCGCACCGGCTCGGCCTGCTGGACCGGCTGCGGCGCGGCAACGGGCGCCGGCTTCGGCGCCTCAACCGGTATTGCAACCGGCATTTCAATGGCTTCGGGCGCTTCCGGCATGGCCATTTCGGCCGCCATTGCCTCATCGCGCGCATTCGCTTCAGCCGCCTCAACCGCCCATGGCGGCAGATCTTCGTCAGCAGCTACTGGCTTGGCGGCTTGAACCGGGGCCGGCGCTGCAACCTGAGCTTGCACGGGCTCAGGCGCGGGCGCTGCGGGTTCCGGCGCAGGCGCGGCTTGCTGCGGCACGACGGCTACTGGTTCGGGTACAGGCTCGGGCTTGGGTTCCGGTACTGGCGGTGCAGCCTGCGCTGCAACCGGCTTGGCGGTTTGCGCCGACGCGGCGGCAACGGCTGGTGCGGCTTGCGTATTGCCACCCACGCCTGCGCCAGCTCCGGATGCGCTGCCTTCCGGGGTCGCCGGTACTGCGCCTGCCGGGCGGAACGCCAGCATGCGCAGCACGGTCATTTCAAAGCCCGCACGGGGGCTGGGCGCCAGATGCAGGTCGCGACGACCACCAAGGGCCATCTGGTACCAGAGCTGCACCACTTCAGGGCGCAGGCGCTGGGCAAAGGCCACGGCGTCGACGCCTTCACCCGGCACCGAAGTACCCGGCACCAGTTGCTGCACCTGGATGCGATGCAGGCCTTCGGCCAGAGCGTCCAGCACGCCACTCCAGTCCGGCGAGAACTCGGCCAGTCCGGCAACCACCTGCAACAGGCGCGCACCTTCGCCATCGGCCAGTGCATCGAGCATGGCGCTGACCTGGGTGCGATCGACCGTGCCCAGCATCGTGCGCACCACATCGTCGCGCAGCGCGCCGCCGGCATAGGCAATGGACTGATCCAGCAGCGACAAGCCATCACGCAGCGAGCCATCGGCCGCGCGTGCCAGCTGCACGATCGCGCTGTCGTCGAACTCGATCTGCTCGGCGGTCATGATCCGGGTCATCTGCCCGCGGATCTGCTCCTCATCCAGGCGCTTGAGGTTGAACTGCAGGCAGCGGCTGAGCACGGTGACCGGCAGCTTCTGCGGATCGGTGGTGGCCAGCAGGAACTTCACGTGCTCCGGCGGCTCTTCCAGCGTCTTCAGCAGCGCATTGAACGCCGCCTTGGAGAGCATGTGCACTTCGTCGATCAGGTAGACCTTGTACTGCCCACGCGAGGGCATGTACTGGGCGTTCTCGATCACCTCGCGCACGTCATCCACGCCGGTATTGGACGCGGCATCGATTTCCAGCAGGTCGATGTAGCGGCCGGCATCGATATCCAGGCAGGCCCGGCACTGACCGCAGGGGTCGGCACTGGTGCCGTTCTCGCAGTTCAGCGACTTGGCGAAGATGCGGGCAATGGTGGTCTTGCCGACACCCCGGGTGCCGGTGAACAGAAAGGCGTGGTGGACGCGGCCACTGTCGAGCGCATTGCTGAGCGCGCGGACCACGTGTTCCTGGCCCACCAACTCGGCAAAACGCTTCGGACGCCACTTGCGGGCAAGGACGAGATAGGACATCAGGCAACCGTCTTCATCTGAAGCCCCATTGTGCCACGCCCGACCCATCCGCCAGCACCCCGTTCCGGGGGTGCTTGTGAACAGCCGCCAGTCCCTATAGAATCCACGCCCCTGCCGAGGCATTAGCACGGCAGGATCCGGAGAGGTGTCCGAGTGGTTGAAGGAGCACGCCTGGAAAGTGTGTAAGCGTCTAAACCGCGCTTCGGGGGTTCGAATCCCCCTCTCTCCGCCAGACGATTGAACTAAGCCCCTGATTTTCTGGGGCTTTTTTCTTTTCAAGCCTAATCAGTATGCCATTCAGTATGCCATTTGCACTTGGCTGCAGTTGGCCCGCACTGACCAACATTGAGCCCGCGACCACACGCAAGTCCCAGCCGCTGCAGTCATTGCGATCTCGAAAAACGAGCAATTTGATAGGGTGTGCCGCTCAGCAGAGCTGTGGTCCCGATCATTCGCTCTATGCGGAAACAGCAGATACGCAACCGACCATCTGAGATTTCCCCAACTTTTCTGGCTCGACACCGAAAAAACCCTTCCTTATCCAAGCTCCTCAACTCTCTGGACCATGTCCCGTGAGGACGGCAATTCAGCCGCCCCGATCGAGAAAAGAACATGGCATCCAGTAACGTTAAGGACATGGCTACGCAATTCAATGCGGCCTACCAAGCACTAAAAGACAAGAAGGACGCCGAACGGCTCCTTACGCTCATCAAGCCGAAGATCCTGTCCGCGAAGTCAGACGGAATCAGTGACAAGGAGCTAATAGATCTAATCAATGCTTTGGGCTTGCGAGAGAAGTTTTACCCAACGAAGCTCAAGGAACTGCGCGAGAGACTGGGCAACTCTGAATCGGATGTGCCCACCAATGGCGCAGAGGATCCGCCGGCAAGCGAGGAATCCCTCCACCCGTTCACAGCCGCGCTCATCGCCCGTTCCGATGAGCTCGTCCCGTGAGGATGCTTACTCGTTCCACACCATTTCAGGCACCGGACCACAACTTCGGCATGCTCCCCCCGCTCGCTGAAGCTGCCGCGAAGGCGGTTTGTGCCAGGAACACGGAAGCTTGTCCCGCCATGGTCCGGACGCACCTACTGTCGGCCCTATCCTCAGCGGTTGCTCCTCTCTATGTAATGTCCCCTCCCCACTGGACACCCATTCCCATCGGCGTTAATACGCTATGCATTGCCGATGTGGGTGGAAGTAAGAGCCCCGTACACGATTGCGTGATCCAACCGCTCAGGGACCATGCTCGAGACAGTTTCGCTCGGTATGAAGCCGCCCGAACCGAAGCAAGCGCCTCGTTGGCCGAGAAAAAATTCCGAATCAAGCTCTTGAAGTCCGAGATCGCACGCGGTTTACGCAAGCATGAGCCCACGGAGGATCTTCTTGTCACCCTGGCCGAACTGCACCGCACGTCCACGGCGTCGCCCAAACACCGCCCCCGCCTAGCGAGCAACCTTGACCTGGAAAGCCTGCTTCACCAGCTAGATGGCGAATTTGAAGCAGTCGATTTCCTTACCGACGAAGGGGACAAGTTGCTGAGCTCTAGCCTGATGCGCCACGTGTCGGATCTAGTTGATCTGATCGACGGAAAATCGCTGGAATTTCGCCGGGAGAAGAAGAAGCATCTCTATGCCAGCCAGCCACGCGGCACGTTCGGCTTACTCGCGCAGTCCGCCGCGATCGAACCATTTCGCCCCCGGTGTAAGCGCCGTGAGTACACCGAGCACAAAGCGGTCAGGCTCGGCTTCTTCGCACGCTTCCTTGTCTGTGTCGCCCAACCTTCACCCTTGGGCAATCGATATGCACCCGCAGATAACGATGATGAAGCTCTTTCGGATCTCCACCACGCTTTTAAGGAGCTCTACGACCTGCACCAGAACAACCAGGAAGCCGGTGGCATTACCCCGATCGAACTAGCGTTCGCACCTGACGCGCTGGGCTACTGGGAGGAACTGTGCCGCATCACTCAAAATCTCAAGTTCGGCCAGCTCGCGCACATCGCCGACTTCGTCTCCAAGATGCTCAACCTGACCGCTCGCCTGGCCGCAGTCTTCCACGTTTGGGAAAGCCAGACCCACTATGTTTCGATCTCGTGTCTCGAGCGTGCTTGGAAACTTGTTTCCTGGCACGCCACCCAGTACGAGCTGGTGTTCGTCCCACCGCCGCCCCTGCCTCAACAAGAGGACGACGTGGAAGCCGTCACTAGACACCTGGCCACCTACCGCCTCTTTGTCGACTACAAGGAGGTTCCCACGGAGCGCATCGGTCTGTTATTAGGCATTCCGAGCAATCGCTTGCGTGCAGCCCTTTTGCGAATGGAACAACGCGGCCTGATTGAACTGTGCGGAGGGAAGACGACGTTCATCAACTGCACGAAGATGTTCTCGCTCTCGCGTAACATTACCTGGCGATGAACTCTTCCCATCGAGTAAAGATGCCCGGCAAACGTCGGGCATCTTTTATCCAGAAATTCATATATGCGACGGCTTCGCGACATTGAAGCCAAGCTCGTCAAGGAGAAGACTCTTTTGGTCGCTAGCCCTTCCAAAGTTGATCCGCAGGCGGATATCCGAAAAGATCGGCTGGGTAGCCGTGCACGACCCAGGGATGACAAAGAATGGGAGGATTTACCGAACGTGACGCTTAGCCCACTAAGCGCGGAGCAAGAGAACGACATCTGGTCTTCCGCATTTAGAATCTCTTCGATGGTGGCTCAGCCCATGACCGGTTGGCTGCTCCACTCAGCGAGGATATGGACGGAAAGGCGTGCCCTGTCCGACAAAATGCTCAAAGTGTTCGGTGTATCTTCCAAAACCTGGGACGCGGGGCTACCAAAACGACCGCGTAAGATGCGACACACCCTGAACAGCCTGGATTCCTTCATTCGAACGAATCTTTCTGAGCTGACAGCGGAATGTGGCTCACGTAAGGCGCGAGCATTGGAGCGCTCAGCGCTGGCACTGGCCGAGCACCCAACAAGCCCACCATGCACCCTCTTTCATCACACGTTTGGTATTGCAGGCGGCGACCGCCTGGAGGCACTGGCAGTAGCCTTCGACCACCTTACCGAAGCCGCCCTTCATGGTCACTTGAGCAGGAAGGAATTGTCTGCGGGTATTGTCAAAGTAGCGACAAGCATGAATGTAATGGCCTCGCAAACTATCGGACCTCGCCATGACCTAGATCCAGGATTAGATGCACTGCTCCTGTTGATGGCACAGATGGATCACGATCTCGTGTCCCCCCTCATGCCGCACGAGGGTGAAATCAAGAGCCTAATCACTCTGCTGGTTGACGGGCCGGGACAGCCGAAGCGGAGACGCGTCCAACACCGCCTACTGGACATCTACTATGCACTGGCCATGGCAGCCACTGGACGACCACTGCCCGAGAAACTGCCAAGCATCCGTGAAATGGAAAACGTGTTGCTGGGCGGACCGCCTGAGTCAGGTGGTCAGTCCTGGGTGGTGCGTTGGCGAAACGGCACAAAAGCCCTTCGTGAGAGGGACGTCTCTTCTATGATTGTGTACGTGGAGAAGGCGACAGGAAAAGACCTGTCTTGGACGATGCGCCGACTGTATGCAGCCGCCCAGATTTGGGCAAGAGTCGAAGAGCAAGGTTCACGCGCAACTGGGAAAGCAAGCGAGCGCTACGCACAATGGTGGGAAGTGCTTTGCGACCCAGGGCGGTCAAAGACCGCGTGGTTGCAACCCTACTGGGCGCAGTTTTGATCTCTCCACGTAACGCATCAAGGCTCCGCCCTAAAATGGACGGAGCCATGATGCATTACTTTGAAGCCCGCTTGGCAACGACCGACGCTACCTTGGCCTTGAACGCGCGTTGCTGGGGAGAGGGACAGGGTTGGCGATCCACCGCACTTTGAATGCGCCGCTGGGCGGATTGGTTCATCGGAGCCTTCTTCTCATTGCTCATCGTTGTCTCCTTTTTTGGGAAGTTTTGAAGAGCTCACAGGCTAGTAGCTGAGCTAAACTGAGTGCGTTAGATATCTTGGGAGTTTGGTCGCCATCTTCGGCCCATATCCTGCGCGGCAAGATGGACGCTTCCGAATTCGAAGAATTCATCCTCGGGCGGCTGTTCCTGAAGCACCTGCCTGACGAGTTCAAGACCAAGCGTCCGCGCACGCGAAATTTTGCCTACTTGCACGACCAGCCAACCTTCTGGCGGAGCTGCTGGAAGACCAGACCAGCTACGGCCAGACCTTTCACGTAGCGATACGCGCCCGCTGGAACGAAGCCTGGATCGATGAAAACGATGCCACGGTGCCCACACCGATGCGTTCCTAGCCGCCATCGGCGGACAACTCACCGATGAGCAGGCGCGCACGCCGATCCTAAAAAAGATTTACGGCCTAATCCGCGCCGATCTTCCCCTGTACTTCAACGCCGTAAAGCGCGCACCGGTCGCTAGCCTGGAGAACCTCGGGGATAAACACACAGTGTCAGGTCATGCATTGGAAGCCGCGCGTAGCGACACGTTAAAGGCGCTGGATGGAATGTTGGCAGGATTGGGATAAGCGCCGCGGGCTGGCACTTGGGTGGGTGGATGGTTCCCGGATGAACCGCCCCTGGAATCGAAGAACGCGCGATGTCGTCCCAACTTCAGGGCGCTGTCGCTGACCTACACCACCAAATCGTGCGATTCGGTACATGTGAAATGAGCTTCAAGGCATGCCAATCCAATTGAATCCGAAATCCACTTCAGACAACGCTCCCCAGCGTGAATGGTCCGCAACTTCCAAGATGGAATGATCCTAACGGTTAGCCACGATGGCAGCTATGACCTGCCTGGATCGATGATGGCAGTTGCGCCGATTTCTTCGCACATACAGGCCGGGTATGGGCTCGCCCGCCATTTCCATGAACTCCAAGATGACGGAACGGCGCCTTGGTCCCCTTCCTGTCGTGGCCACATAGTGGTTTCCCCGTTTGAACATGAGGGCAGGTCACCTGCCCCCAGAACGGACAACCTCCTCCTCCAACTGAGTGCGTAGCTCAGGCCGCGCTGGTCGCAGCTAGGTTGTGCTGCCGACCGCCCTCGGCAAGTGTCGGGATAGAACTTCCCCCACCGACACGTCTTAATCCAGTCCTCGCACGCGCTATTGGTGAACCCGTGGCAGGCAAGCACACCAGAAGGCCTCGCTCCTGCGCTACCCACCTTACCTGAAATCCTCAGCGAATCCGGCGTATTCGGTTGAAATACGCACACCAAGCCAAGGGCTGTCGCATGACCCGCAGCGCTGACGCCCATGTAAAAGAACCATCGCTCACCGACACGACCGTTTCACCTCCGGCGAAATGCCGACACCCGCCTGGGCGAAGCATGCTTGACAACCCCTTCCTGGTTGAAAGTGCCCGGGGAAAGCGGAGTTAAGCCAGCACGCTGCGTTTCAGGCACCGACACCGTCTGGCCGCGCCGACAGGTAAGGCCGAGAACCCAAATCTGATGCTGACTTGGCTACGACAGTCCAGCGCCATCAGCGCGGAAACGCCATCAATTGTGCTGGATTGGGCCGGCAAGTTAGTTCCTTGGCTGGAGTTGCCTCGTAGATTCCGCGCTCGTCAACAAGCACCAGCCAGATACTCAGGTATGTGAATAAATTTCCCCACCTTTTTTCCATGCGATAGCGGTTTTCCGCTCCTTATCCATCGCCGAAAAGAGCGCTCATATTGGCCGCAGGCAGGCAAGGGGCCTGTCGCTTCCCCGAGACCGCGTTATGAGCCTTCACAACAACCAAAACTATCCGCAAAACACCGATAACGGGGCCGTCGCGCCCCCGCGTATGCGCTCCAAGCGAGTCCTGCGTAAAAAGGGCCTCGCGAAGAAGCTCTCGTGTTCCGAGAGCACCATTGACAACCGTCTGAACCCGTCGAGCCCCTGGCATGACGAGACCTTCCCGCGCCCCGTTTCGCTTGGCGCCGGTGGCTCGCGCAGCTCAGCCAAAGGCTGGATCGAATACGTCATCGACGAGTGGCTAGAGAGCCGCATGGAGGCGCCCCGCCACATGTAACGAGCTCACTAAGTCAACGTAGTGCGCAGCACACAAAAACCCCCCATCAGCGGGGGGTTTTTACCCTTCAAATCAGCAACAGCAGGGCCATCCGTCCCATGCGAATTCCGGTTTCTATCTTATTCAATTCATTCGATTCACTTTAGTTCAACAGTCGTCTTATCAACAAGCAATTCACGAGCAACTAGCAGGAGAAACAACCCAATGAATGAGATCAACAAGTACACCTTGTGCACCCCGAGCACAGTTCTCGACTGTGACTTGTTCCAGGAGCAGATTCCCGACGTTCCGCTTGCTGCCGAAGTCAATACTGCTCCGCCCGCGGAATCAGAGCAGGCTCACCACCTCTTCGTACGCAAGACCAGCCAACGTTACGGACTTACCTTTGTCGGTAAAGAACACGACTTCACCTACTGGCTACGCCGAGCAGAGAAGCTGGTCAATGAAGTCGCCCAGACCAACGATCAGCCGGTTGAAATTGTGCTCGATCGAAAGGGGAAGCCGCGCTACCAACTGACGAAGCTCGGCAAAGCGCTCTTCAACTTGTTCAAGAGCTACGACCACGACACTGCGGAGTACTACAAGTACAATCGCTTCAATCCACCCCTGACCGTTATCATGAAGGTCGTCGACCAGTGGTCGCATGAGCTTGTGTATCTCACCAATGGCAACGGCGAGGCAGTTCCGAGTGATTTGCGGACACGCGAGATTCTTGAGGTCGCAATAGCTTCGGTGCGTACGACCTGTCAGAGCCAGCAATACAGAAACGCAGTCGACAATTACAAGCGTAATGAGGAAAAGAACATCGCCAGCTGCTGCGAGTATCTGTCAGCACAGTTCCAGCGTCGCACTCAGCTACTGGTCCTACGGGTTGACCTCTACTTCCGGCCGGCATTCAAAGGTTGGGGCTACACCCGAGAGGCGGACGGACACCACGCAAGGTTCCTGCGGGCTCTGCGTGAAAATCGAATCGTTCCGGACGTCCTCGGCTACATCAGCAAGCGTGAGGACGGAATCGATCGTGGCATCCATTTTCACGTACTCATTGTGCTAGACGGGCACGAACATCGCGATACCGCCAATCTCGGCCGTTTGGTTGGAGAGGACTGGGTCCGCCGCTGCGGCCACGGAGAGTACCCTGACGGGGTGGATGTCGGGGAAACGGGCAAAAAGGACAAGGCTAGCTATTTCAACTGCTACACCCGGAAGGATCAGTACCGTTTTAACTGCCTGGGACTAATCCATCCGACGAATGAAGATAAGCTGCGTGGCTTGCGGCAGGCGATCGAATACCTTTGTAAGGAAACCACTCAGCTCAAGCCCAGCCCACCGAAGTCACAGGAAGGCAGCCAAGACGCCGAGAGCACGAGCAAAAAGGGGATCCGAAACCTGCGCAAGGGAATCATGCCGAAGGGACACAGCGGCCGCGGCGCACCGCGAACCAGTGGCTTGGACACATCACTCATCGACCGCGAGTTGTTAGACCGGTAACTTACTAGCAGTATCCAAAGAAGGGGCCAGCATGCTGGCCCCTTCTCTTTCTTGGTCACATGCAAAGTAGACTGGATCAACATGTTGTTCGAGAACCGCTCGCTGACTGTGCCAAGACGATCAACTGGCGCACCTAGACAGATTCCCTTAAGTCATCATTTCAGATGAAGTTCTTCACTGGATCAGCAAATCCTTCCGTCGGCAGGAAGAAGGCTCGCGTCTCTCACCTCGTTCTCCATTCGGCACACCATGCACTGACACAGGGGGCACTGCACGCCTCACGTAAGCTCTTCAATAGGCGTTTGGAGTCACTTCTATCCACTTCCCGTTGTGAAGCAGATAGCTGACCTTTTTCTCCATGGATGGACAGCAGGTAGCATCATCGGCGCCTTGCACCAGCAGGGATACCGTCAGCACCCCATCCTGCACTGCGAGTGCCTGTGCTACTTCGCCATAACCAGCTACAGAGCGGGAATCAACGTAGCGCAGTCCCCCACCCTCCCTGACGAATGCAGCTAGGTGGGTGGAGTAGGCCATACCTCCATCATTTGCCTCGACCATAAACAGCGCCGCCTTGTCGCTGACACCATCCCCGTTCAAGTCACCCTCTGCAGTATGCCGCGCCTCCTTGTTCTCCAGAGCATCGCCTAACAAGAGCGCCTGACGAGCGAGCTCTTCGTTGATCACAGCGTGGTCCATGACGGTTACTACCGGCTCTACTGTGATTGCGGGCTCTGCCGTGATTGCAGGCTCCACTACGTCGGGCGCGCACTCCTGTGCCTCTGCCTGCGCGGGTGTGAGACCGGCCGGAACCTCGCACCCAGCCAGGTTGATATCGCCCTTCTGGGTCAGTGACTCTTCCTTTTTGCATGCTGCCATCGCCAGAAACAAGAGGCTCCCCGCGAACATCGTCGCCATTCCCTTCATTCCGATTCCTTCCTCAATATGGAAAGTATTAAGTGCCCGCCTAGGGCGGGCATGCCTACGCATGCCCGCCCTTTTTTCATTCCCGCACTATCAACATGATTCACTGCGTCAGCTCAGAATCACTCCGGTCAGTGGATACCTTGCAGTTGTTGCTGGCGCTGCTCCAGCCATTGCTGATGTTCGGCTTCCTGAGCTGCTGCACGCGCAGCTTTGAAAGCGGCGGCTTCTGCTGGACGCACAGGGCGAGGCAGTCCATACGTCTTCAAGGCTGCTGCGAACAGGGCTTCTTCCTCAGCGGAAATCGGCTCATCCGTCCTATCGTACTTTGCATACATCGCCTCAAACTGCGTGTAGTTGAGGTACTGCACACCTTCTTCGGTGAAGTACTTCTCTTCGCTGATCACCCCGCCGCTGCCCACGACCTTTGCTGAAATCTTGCCACTAGGGTAGTACGCCAGCTGCTCCCCCTCTTGGTGCCCTTCCGAGAAAGTGCCCACCACCGCAGGGCTTCCGTCCTCATAGAACACCCTTGAAGGACCTTCCAGCTTGCCCTTCTTGTAGCCAATCTCAAACATCGGCTTCTTTTGGCCACCATCGAACCACCCGCGTGCAGTGCCGTTGATCTTCCCCTTTACGATCGGAACCTCCATGTAGGAATTTCCTGAGACGCTATACAGCTCAAGCTCTCCGTCGAGACTTCCGTTGACGACACGTGTTTCCAATGCACGTTCCCCGTTCTCGTCATACGTGCAGCTCATATCGCCTACGAGCTTGCCCTTGTCGAACTCCACCTGGCAATGGACCTTCAGCCCAGCCAGTGGTCCCCAATGTGCGTTGGATCCCTGCATTGGCACGGGATGGGGCATGGACCTCACAACGTTCTCGATCGCAGAGATCGGCTTGCGCAACTGCTCACGAGGAATATTCGTAATGCTTCCGGTGAATGGCTCGTTCTCGCCGGGGGCGTAGACCAAACCGTTGTTGACTTCTGCATTGCGCCAATCCAATACCGGCTTGCTGCAGCCGACCAGGAATAGGACAACTGCTACCGTCGCTGCGTATTTCATGCCTTTCATGTATTTCCTCTTTGGTTGAATTCAGGATGTTTGTTTCAGATGTTCACTGAGGGTCTCGAACAGCCGTCGCAAGTCATCGGCGTTGAGAGCACTCAACGTGATGAAGGGCTCGCCATGGATTCGAATGCGGGTACCGTGTGCGGTTATTTCCGATAGGCAGCCCAGCAACCGGATCTCTGCCTGCTCGAACTTGGCCTTGCACCGAATCTGTGTCTCGGTGATCAGCACCCCTTCCCTCGCACCACCGAATACGGTGTCGTCGATGAGCACGACAACGTCTTGGGCACGCAGCCTCTCCCCGTAGCTATCCAAGGCTCCCTGGAGCTTCTTATTCGGGATGTGGGGAGCCATGAACACGCGCTCGAAGGGCTCGTTGCTGAACTCCAGCCCTTCTAGTGCTTCTCGGAGTGAGCGGAGCGGTGGAGGCTCTGCTGCGGCCTTGGCTCGCTCAGTCCGGGGGCCTGGATCATCCGGATCTCCCAATAGCAGGCCACTGACCATTGCTCTGCTCTCTAGGATTTCCAATGCCTGAGCGAGGACAGAGCTGTCACGTTCGTTCAACCCACCAGGTACCTCTTCCAGGCGTTGCTTCTGCAGCGAAATGGTCATGCGGCTTCCCCTAGCAGTTCCTTCCAAGCCTTCTGCTTCAGCAAAGCCCCTTGGCCGAACCAGGCTGCATCCAAGCGGTTCTCCGTACTCTGCGCCCGGCGATGGTGGTCCACGAACTCGGTGATGCTGTTGAGCAAGCCAAACGCCGTGCCTTTACTGGTCTTTAGGCCCGAACCTCTTCCCTGCCCGTCGTACAACGCCCGCACCTTGGCTACAGCCTGCTCGTTCACGACTGCCTTCCCATTCTGAGCAGCCGGATACGTGAGCAAATTCCGCAGCACCCCATCGACCGAATCAGGGTTTACAGGTGTCTCACAGAGAATTCGCATCCGCTCCACGAAGCCATGCCAGCCCTCAACGGCAATACCCAACTGGCTCTTGACCCTGTCAGCATCGAAAGCACTGCGATGCGGGACCTTGATCGCTCCCGTTCGAACTCCCACCGCGATCTGCAGGGTGTTGTTGCAGACCACTCGCACTGAGGTGAACTGGGCGGTGGTAGCCAGCGTTCCGTCACAGGCCGTAGCCAGAAGAAGATAGCCATTGACCTGATCCTGGCCCTTTAGGGCTACACCCTGTCCAGTACGGGCCAATGCCCAGAACTTCCGCCCGCCGCGAAGAACGCCTGCCGTTTCCAGCTCAAAGCCGCTGTAGCGCGTCAGGTCACGGTAGAACTCAAGGATTTCCCGCGGCTGGACTACTTGATAGCGCTTGGACACCACGGCCAAAGGTCGCTTGGTGTCAGAGCGATAAAGCACCTTTTGCCCGGGGAACACCCGAACGGGATACTGATCTTCAGCCTCGGCGGCGAATCGCACTTCAGCCTCCTCCAAGGACCAGTTCATGCCGGCACGCTCGCGCCATACTTCAATGGACTGCCCTGGAGCCAACTGGCTTCCGATGCCATGCCATGGGACTTGGCCTGCATAGGCCATGGTTTCAACGTGATGCATCTCGGTCTCCTTTCTTAGACGGCATAACGCGCAAGGCCCGGACAGTGCCGGGCCTTGCGGGTCTATCTAGATAGTTGGTTTAGTCGTAGGAATCCCGGCCGAATTGGTCGGGGCGGGTGAACGAACAACGGGCCACGGCCGACAAGATGGCCGCAGCCACAATGAAGACGCAGTAGAGGAACTCGGATTTATCTTTCATGCTTAGTACTCGAAGCGATACGCCAATGCGCGGCGCACACGCAAAGCAGGGGGATCCTGCTTCACTGTGGTACTAAGGGTCTGAAATAAGTTTCAATCAAAGACAGCATCTCGATGAGGCACAACATTCAAGCTCGACACGCCGAACGGCAACTCCCGGCCGAGGCTGTGTGAAAACCCCTGCGCCACTGGCAATATCTCAGCACCATTCGGTTGGTGCTGAGCATGAAGCGATTCGTCGATGGCGTTGATCGATCACAGGGGCTTTTGTTGCCTGATCGGCTCGAAGATTACGTCCACGAAGACAATCCGGTGCGGGTGGTCGATGCTTTCGTTGATGCGCTCGATCTGAGTGTCCTGGGCTGTGGGACCGTCGATCGCGCCGCTGGTGGCCGGCCCGCTTATCACCCAGCCGCGCTGCTCAAGATCTACATCTACGGCTTTCTCAACCGCATCCAGTCCAGCCGGCGTCTGGAGCGCGAAGCGCAGCGTAACCTCGAACTGATTTGGCTGACCGGGCGATTGGCGCCGGACTTCAAGACGATCGCCGACTTCCGCAGAAACAACGGCACCGCCATCATGTCAGTGTGCAGTCGCTTCATTGCACTGTGTCGGAACATGAAGGTCTTCTCGCATGCTGTGGTTGCGATCGACGGAAGCAAGCTCAAGGCCGTGAACAGCCGAGAGCGGAACTTCACCACCGGCAAGATCAAGGCGCGTCGCGAACTGTTGGACCAGAGCGTCGTGCGCTATCTGGCCGAGCTGGATCGGGCTGATCGTGATCCAGCGCTGCTGCCGGAGGGGCGCGTCCCCCATCTGAAGGACAAGCTGGCGAAGGTACGTGATCAGATGAAAACGCTCGATGCCATCGAACAACAGCTCAAGGGCAAGCCGGACCACCAGATATCACTAACTGATCCCGATGCACGTTCGATGACCTCAAGCGGACGCGGAACCGGCACCGTGGGCTACAACCTCCAAGCGGCGGTTGACGCCGAACATCATCTGATCGTCGCCCCAGATCACCAACGCCGGTAACGATCGCGCCCAACTCTTTGGCATGGCTACGATGGCCAAGGACGCACTTGGAACTCAGCACATGACAGCGTTGGCTGACCGTGGCTACTTCAACGCCCCCGAGATACTGGCGTGTGAGCAGGTGGGCATCATCCCGTTGGTTCCGAAGCCACTAACGTCCAACAGCAAGGCGGAAGGAAGGTTCGACAAGCGGGACTTTATCTACGACCCAGTGGTCGATGCCTATCAATGTCCGGCGGGCGAATTGGCCATCCACCGCTTTACCACCGAAGAGAACGGACTGAAATTGCACAAATACTGGTCGTCGGCCTGTCCCGACTGCCCGATGCGTACCAGATGCACGACGTCCAACTACCGACGCGTTGGTCGATGGGAGCACCATACGTACTTGAGGCGATGCAGCTCCGCCTCAACGCTAGGCCACAAGTCGCTATCTTGCGAAAGCAGACCGTAGAGCACGTGTTCGGCACGCTCAAGGCGTGGTTGGGTACGACGCCACTGCTCATGAAGACGCTTCCGAAGGTCAGAACAGAGATCAGCCTGGCGGTTCTGGCTTACAACATGAAGCGCATGATCAAGATTGTCGGAATGCAAGGCATGCTGAGAGCGATCGCGGCTTGAGAACTCCGGATGATTGTTTTGACCAAACTGCGTGAGTCGTATGCGCTCTCCCCGAAAGATCATCCGCAAAGGGTTTTTACACAGCCTCGGCCAAGAGCGGACGTAGGCTGGGAAAACGCGTTTGCCAGAGGGAAATCGAGCAGCGCCTCGGTCAGCGTGAGTACAGCGCGCGCTGCAGGTAAGGCGCTGTGGCTCCGACGCCCCGGCTCGCTACGTCCTGCGGCACGCCCTCGGCGACGATACGACCCCCCTTCTCCCCGGCGCCCGGGCCTACGTCGATCATCCAGTCGCTGTCGGCGACGACCCGCATGTCATGTTCGACGACGACCACGGTGTTGCCTGCGTCAACCAGTTCGTGCAATTGCACCATCAGCTTGTCCACGTCGAAAGGGTGCAGTCCAGTGGTCGGCTCGTCGAGCACGTATAGCGAGTCGCCACGCTGACTGCGCTGCAGCTCAGTGGCCAGCTTGATGCGCTGGGCCTCGCCGCCGGACAGTTCCGTCGCAGGCTGCCCGAGCCGCAGGTAAGGCGATGAACCGAAGGCCTTTACGTAGCCTTTGCTGAGGACGACGGGGACATTCTCGAAGGCGATCGCACCCTTGTGCTTCAGATTGGGGAGTCGCTCCTTGAGGAAGCTGTAGACCTCGCGTTCCAGCGTCGCGAGCGCGCTGCCCTTCTGGCCGATGAAGGCTTCGGCCTGTGACCAGCAGGGTTGGAACTTTGGCACGTGGTACTGGTCTTGCGGGAGCCCCTACGCGAAATTACAGCACCCAAAGTTGCATCCCCGCCCTCGCTGGTCCATGCTGGGGGGGAGCGCTTGTGGGGCCAAATCATGGTTACGCGTTCTTTTAACTACTTTGCTCTTCGATCAGACTTTGATCGTTCAGCCCACCATCTCGTCGCCACCTGCACAGCATTGGCGTCTAACGAGCGTCAGGCGTTGCTCGAGGGCTTGGCTGATTTAGCAGCGAAAATTGCAGACGGAGTCCAAGGTCATCGGGAAGAAGCGGCCATCCTCATAAGCATTCAACGAGTAATGCAGAGGGTGAAGCGTGAGGTATTCACACACGCAACTTCCCCACTCGACCACAATCCTTCATGGCTCCCTGCCTATCAGTGTGTTATCGAAGCAAGCCAAGAACGATGAAACCGTGCCTCACAGAAACCGAGTTGGAAATGATCCAGAGTGCCTACAAGCTCTATGGGGCAAGTGACGGTTTCTAGATTACTTTCAATATCATCACAGAAGCGGTTACTCAAAGAAGCGATTGTTCCGGGAAGGAAGTGACAGACATGGTCAAGAGTGCGTTTAAAGAGTTGGCTCGAACAGACAGCGCGTTCGATGAAGCTTTTTGAATAACAGTAGAGAAAAAGAGCCCGGCGTACCGGGCTCACGGTGCTACTCCCCAGTAGATGCCTCGGATCATGGCCCCCGCCCTCAGTTCAGTCAACCATTTCTGCGCACTCGGCCAGGAGCTCGGCTGGGTTGCTCTTAAAGCAAGCCGAGCTGCAAATGGGGGATATATAAGGCCCTCACCCGCCCGCTGCGCCATGGGATTGAGTCTGTGCGGGTCCGGTGCTCGTTCGGTCTGGATATGCAGCACTTGGTGACCCCGGTGCACTAGAAGGTCCGAAATCAACCGCCGATGGCAGCGCCACCACAGTAGCTCTGCACACATCAATGCCGTCCGACTTCTCGCGGCAGCAGCCAAGGCTTGTTCAAGCCCATCAGCAAACCCTGCGCTGGCCATGTGGTCTGCGTAGCCCTGAAACGATGAGTTCCTCCACCCGCCGTTCGCCGACCTTGACTGCACTGTTCGCCGCCCCCTAGCCGGGAACCCAATGATAGCCAATGCCTTCCCGAGGCAATTGCGCACTCATCGCGTCGCTGCCGAACCAAGGAAACTTTCGGAAGCCAGGAAACCGTCTGACACCCGGAACTGAGTCGATTTGGTTGGCTTGCAGAACATCGATAAAAGCGCCCCACGTGCCCGTTGAGTACCCCATCGTCCAAACAGTCATGGGTTTTTCCTGCCATCGATCTCAACCCGACTACGCTGGAATTCTTTGCCCAAAGAGCGGGGGCGGGTAGTCTAGAACTTACCTCGACACCTTCGCCTCAGCTGCCCGCTCACCTCTGGCAACAGCGCCAGACCCGGTGATAGGATTTTCCGGTCCGACCGCCTGGCACCTTTCATGAACGAGCACACTTCAACTCAGTGCTTAACTCTGTCCGAGCTTGCCCAGCTGCGGCTCGCGTTTGAGCGCTACGGGACCGGGGATGGGTTCTGGCTCGCTTATACCGACATCCTTGATGCAGCCACCAACAGGCTTGGGTGCGACCGAAATATCGTGAACGAAGAAATGCGGAACGCTTTCCGGAAGTGGGCTAGGGAGGACCCTCAGTTCCTCTGATCGGCCAGAAGCGCCGGCCGTTCCGTCCCCCTGATCAGCACCTGCCAGACCGTTCCAACGACGGATGCCTATCGGACGATGAGCTGACCGCGCTGCGCCAAGCCTTCGAGCGCTACGGTTCGGGCGATGGGTTCTGGATGGCCTTTGAGGACGTTATGGAACAGGCTGCTACTCGGCGGCGTTGCAGCTGCCAGATCGTGCTCAATGAAATGCGGGCCACCTTCCGCACCTGGTCGAAGAGCGACCCCCGATTCTAGTAGGGGCAAAATGCCTTTCGCCTCCCCTCTGCCAAGCATGGCCAGCCGCCCGGTCGCATGCCCCTCTTGCGGGACGGCGGCCGGAGGTTTCAAATACCGTCTTTCATACCTGTACCGCCGATGGCCTCCTCCCCTCATTTCCAGCTCCTGGAAGAGCTCGTCCACTCCATGGAAAATGAAGTGCAAGACCTCTCGACTGGCGACCGCGTCAGCAAACTCGAGGCCGTACGTCAAGCTGCAGCCCGAGCATTTGCTTGCTGTGAGCAAGCAGATGAGGAGGCAATAGATGCGCTGGTACAGCGCGCCTGCGAAGCGGCCGTAGTACCAACTGACGCAAAGAAGGATGAACTGACGACATTGATTGAGCAGTGACAGACCGCGCCCATCTTTGCTGCCTGTCCCCAATTGGCTGGTAGAACTCGGTGTAGCTCAAGAAAGCAGCCTGCAGGGACTGGTTTAGCCCCCGCTCTCCGCTCCGGTCTCAATCCCAAAGTGCGCCGCAGCCTAGTGCTTGTACGCCGCCTTGATGCCGGCCACGATCACTGCAGTCGGCAATGGCTCGGTCGCCCCCACGTCGTAGCTGTCCCCCAGCACCTGCGCAATCGAGTTCTCGATCACCGGGCCCAGGCTTTCCGCCCGCTTCACATCCCCGATGCAGTGCCACCACTGCGTGTGCCAGAGCACTTTCCCTTCAGTGCTGGGCGTGTGCAGATTTTGTGTAAACGGGATTCGGGTAACAGCTGAGGGAGTCGCCCCTCAAACTGGATGGTAAATCGGTTCAGGACTGCCTTCCAATCACGGATGGGTAAGGTCCATCGTTTGCTGATGTTTGAGTCGCCCGAGATGCTCTAGACAGACGAACGACAGCTTCTGGCCGCATCCGGGCCTGTCCTAGATTTTGTGTAAACGGGTCACCGGCAGGAAACTGCCATCTGACCTGGGGCTACCATGAGTTCACGAAAACATGAAGTACCCAACGAGTTGCTGAGCAGCTTGTTGGCTAACTACAAGAGACCTGAGGACCTGATCGGCGAGAACGGCTTGCTAAAGCAGTTGACCAAGCTGCTGGTAGAGAAGGCGCTCGATGCAGAGATGGCCGAGCACTTGGGGCATGAGAAGCACGAGCCGGTGGCCAACGGTGCTGGCAACACCCGCAACGGCCGCAGTCGCAAGACGCTCAAGGGTGAGTTTGGTGAGCTGCCTATCGAGGTACCACGCGATCGCCAAGGCACCTTCGAGCCCAAGCTAATTCCGAAGCACCAGACCCGTTGGAGTGGGTTCGACGACAAGATCCTGTCACTGTACGCACGAGGGATGACCGTGCGCGAGATCCAGGCACACCTGGAGGAGATGTACGGGGCCGAGGTGTCGCCGAGCTTAATTTCATCGGTCACAGACGCAGTGGTGGATGAGGTCAAGGCGTGGCAGGCGCGCCCGCTCGATCCGGTCTATCCGATCGTGTACTTGGACTGCATCCACGTCAAAGTTCGAGACGGTGCAGTTCGAGTCAAGGCGGTTTACCTGGCCATCGGTATAACGATGAGCGGTGAGAAGGAAGTTCTGGGCCTGTGGCTGGCCCAAACCGAGGGTGCGAAGTTCTGGTTGCAAGTGGTGACGGAGCTACGTAATCGTGGCGTGCAAGACATCTTCATCGCCTGTGTCGACGGCCTGAAGGGCTTCCCTGAGGCTATCGAGGCAGTGTTTCCGTACACCACGGTGCAACTATGCATCGTGCATATGGTCAGGCACAGCTTGAACTATGTGTCGTGGAAGCGGCGACTAGAAGTGGCGGCCGACCTCAAGCGCATCTACACCTGCGCCACCGCCGAGGAAGCTGAGCAACGGCTCACCGAGTTCGAGGCACGCTGGGACAAGGAGTACCTGCCGATTGGCCAGTCTTGGCGGCGTAACTGGACACGGTTAACCCCATTTTTCGACTATCCACCCGAGATCCGTAAGGTCATCTATACAACCAACGCAATCGAGTCGGTGAACATGGGGCTACGAAAATTAACCAAGCACCGCGGCGCGTTTCCGAGCGACGAAGCTCTCGTCAAACTGCTCTACCTCGCGTTGCGCAACATCAGCAAACGATGGACCTTACCCATCCGTGATTGGAAGGCAGCCCTGAACCGATTTACCATCCAGTTTGAGGGGCGGCTCCCTCAGCTGTAACCCGAATCCCGTTTACACAAAAATCTGCACACGCTCACTCCCGGCCAGAAGCAGACGTCAGGCTGCCCAATGGAATCAGGACGTCCGAGCCCTGTCTGATGGTGTCTTCGCAGCTGAACTAACACACCATGCGTCATGCGGTGGCCCAGGCTGCTACTGGCCGGGAGCCTGATCTGGACTTATCATGCGGATCGGAGATGGCGTACCTCCCTTAACCACCGCAGCTTCCAAGCGGTTGATGACGCCTGCAGTTGCCTGACCTCGGTTGGGGCTGCAGGCTGTTGCCCTGACGCCCCGCTCGCTGGTCAGCCCGATTCCTTGTCGCGGGTGACCATGTTGAAGATCAAACGTTCCAGATTGCTGGATCCTCCGTCCCACCTTGTGAAGTGGACGCTACTTGCCTGCTTGGTCGCTGTATTGGCAGGCAGCGCCTCCGCGTTCTTCCTCCTGTCTCTGGATCTGGCCACCGATTGGCGGCTGGCGCACCCGTGGGCGATCTGGCTGCTCCCCGTTGCCGGCTTTGCAGTGGGGTTGGTGTATCACTTGGTGGGCAAGCCGGTCGACGGCGGCAATAACCTCATCATTGACGAAATTCATGACCCCAAACGGGTCGTACCACTCCGCATGGCACCGCTGATCCTGGGAGGCACGCTGGTTTCGCACCTGTTCGGTGCCTCGGTGGGTCGGGAGGGTACAGCGGTTCAAATGGGGGCCGCGTTGTCCGACCAGCTCACCGGTCTATTCCGCCTCACATCAGAAGAGCGCCGCATTCTGCTGATGGCGGGGATGAGCGCAGGCTTCGCATCGGTGTTTGGCACACCGCTGGCGGGCGCGGTATTTGGCCTGGAAGTGCTGGCCATCGGCCGGATGCGGTATGACGCGCTATATCCTTGTCTGGCGGCGAGCATTCTGGCCGACCAGGTGGCTCGCGCCTGGGGCGTCCACCATGCCCACCACACCATTGCCGGGATCGTTCCGATCGGTGTCTGGAGTGTCGTGGCGATGGTCCTGTCTGGAATTCTATTTGGGTGGGTCGGCCGACTGTTCTCCACGTCGGCGCACCACCTCGGGGCGCTGATCAAGCGCCACATCCGCTACGCGCCCCTGCGGCCCTTTCTCGGCGGCATTGTGATTGCTGTCGCCGTATGCGCCCTTGGTTCGCAACAATACATCGGGCTCGGTACTGCAGACATTGCCGGATCATTCGATCACCCCATGCGCCCGTGGGATTTTGCAGGCAAGTTCGGATTCACCGTCGTCTCGCTGGCATCAGGGTTTAAGGGCGGCGAAGTCACCCCGCTTTTCTACATCGGCGCCACCTTGGGCAATGCGTTGGCTCCCTTGATGCATCTTCCGTTTTCCTTCATGGCCGGTATCGGATTTGTCGCGGTGTTTGCCGGAGCTGCCAACACCCCTATTGCAACTACCCTGATGGCCATGGAGCTGTTTGGAGTGGATATGGGGCCGCTGGCGGCCATCGCGTGCGTCACCGCCTATCTGTTCTCAGGCCACACCGGCATCTACAACGCACAACGCTTGGCGCATGGAAAGCGAACGCTGGAACTGCACGCTGCCGAGCCGCGCCTGTCCGACCTAGCAGCGTTACCGCGCCATCGCCCAACCCGCCATGGCAGCCAGCAACACCACCACGATCGGCGGTGCACGCGCGACGACCAGTAGCCCGAACGCAACCAGCGCCATCGCGACATCCCATCGGTCATGGATCGCACTCGTCCACACCGGGTCGTACAACGCAGCCAACAGGATCCCGACGACCCCGGCGTTGACGCCTGCAATTGACGCCTGCAGATCCTTGCGGTGGCGCAGGGACTCCCAGAAGGGCAGCACTCCTACGAGCACGAGAAAGGCAGGCATGAAAATGACCGCCAACAGCGTAAGACCTCCTGCCCAGCCACTCAACGGACCCGCGGCCATGGCCCCCAGGTACGCTGCAAAAGTGAAAAGAGGGCCGGGCACCGCCTGCGCCGCACCGTAACCGGCCAGCAGATCCGCGGTGCTCACGGTGCCGCTCTGGACAACCGCGGTCTGCAGCAATGGCAGCACGACGTGGCCGCCGCCAAAGACCAGGGCGCCGGCGCGGTAGACCCCCTCCAACAGCATGGCCAGGGGGGATCCGCTCGCCGCGGCCCACACCGGCAGCAGAACAAGTGGCAGCACCAGTAGCACCATTGCCACCGTGCCGGTTCTTCGCGAGACGGGATAGCCGCCGTCTGATTGGCCGGAAACTGGTTCGATCTTCAGCATCCAGCGACCGAGCAGTCCGCTGAAGATGATCACCACGATCTGGCCGACGACCGAGGGCATGGCCAAGGTCAACACAGCGGCAACAAATGCCATCCCTGCGCGCAGACGGTCCGGGCACAGGGACCGGGCCATTCCCCATACCGCTTGGGCCACCACGGCAACTGCCACGATCTTCAGGCCATGCAGCCAGCCGGATTCAAGGATGCCCTGGTACCCGGCAACCCCCAACGCGAACAGGATCATCAGCACGGCCGAGGGCAGGGTAAAGCCTGCCCAGGCGGCCACCAGACCAGGCCAGCCGGCTCGACGCAGGCCAAGCGCCATTCCAACCTGGCTGCTCGCCGGGCCCGGAAGTAGTTGGCACAGGGCCACCAGATCGGAATAGCTACGGTCCGTCAGCCAACGGCGACGCTCGACGAACTCGTGGCGGAAATAGCTCAGGTGGGCAATCGGGCCGCCAAACGACGTCAGTCCCAGTCGCAGGAACACCAGGAAGACGCGCCACGCGCTTTCGGTTGTTGTGGGATCGAGCGGCGACATAGGGCATGACCTCCTGTGGTTCTCAACGGCGGCGAGCCCAGCCAAGCAATGGGATCACGGCGTCGAGCTTCCGGTATGCCCGGTCACCCACTCTCCATCTTCCTTTCGGAACGGTCCGGGCAGCGGCGGCAGGATATCCAGCACCACTTCTGAAGGCCGACACAGACGGGTACCCCTATCGGTTTGTACGAAAGGACGATTGATGAGTATCGGGTGCGTCAGCATCGCATCAAGCAGCGCGTCGTCGCTCAGTGCTGCATTGCCCAGTGCCAGCTCGTCATACGGCGTGCCCTTCTGCCGGATGGCATCACGCACGCTCAACCCTGCGGCCGTGATGAGGTCGACCAGGCGCGCGCGGCTGGGCGGGTGGGCCAGGTAGTCGATCACTTCCGGTTCGATCCCGGCGAAGCGGATCAGCGCGAGTGTGTTGCGCGAGGTGCCGCACTTGGGGTTGTGGTAGATGACAGCGTTCACGCACTTTCCTCCTGATTCAAAAGGGTCTCGACCACGCCTGCAGCGGCCGCCAGCGCCGCCGCTTCAACGGCGCCCTTGCGCTCGCTGTAGCGGTCGACCAGGTAGTCACTGCGCCCGCGCACCAGCAGGGTGAACTTGACCAGTTCCTCCATCACGTCCACCACGCGATCGTAATACGCCGAAGGCTTCATTCGACCTTCGTCATCGAACTCCTGCCACGCTTTGGCGACCGACGACTGGTTGGGGATCGTCACCATCCGCATCCATCGGCCGAGCACGCGCAGCGCGTTTACCACGTTGAACGATTGCGAGCCGCCGCAGACCTGCATCACTGCCAGCGTGCGGCCTTGGGTGGGTCGCACGCTGCCCTCTTCCAGTGGCAGCCAGTCGATCTGGTTTTTGAATACCGCAGTAAGGGTGCCGTGGCGTTCCGGGCTGACCCATACGTGGCCTTCCGACCACAGCGAGGCCTGGCGCAGCTCCTGCACCTTGGGGTGGGTGGCCGGCACCGAGTCAAGCATCGGTAGTTCATGTGGATCATAGAGGCGGGTTTCCGCCCCCAGCTGCTCTAGCAGCCGCTGCGCCTCAAGCGCCAGCTTGCGGCTGAACGACTGCGGCCGCAGCGACCCGTACAGGATCAGGATGCGTGGCCGGTGTGGCTGCGCGGCCGGATTGTTGAGCTTGGCGGCCGTGGGAATGTCCATGGCACCCGGGACCACGTTGGGGATCTGCTGCACGGGGGTTGTCCTGTCATTTTGCTTCGATTATTCTAGAATCATGGAACATAAGAACGCAACTCACGCCTTGGCAGCCCTGGGTCATGCCACCCGCCTGTCGATCTTCCGCCTTCTGGTTCAGGCTGGCAGTGCCGGCAAGTTGGCCGGTGACATTGCCCAGGCGCTCTCCTTGCCTGGCGCCACACTCTCCTTCCACCTGAAGGAACTGCTGGCCGCTGGACTGATCAGCGCCGAGCAACGTGGCCGGACCATCTGCTACCGGGCCGAGTTCGTGGTGATGAACGAGCTGGTGGCCTACCTCACTGAAAATTGCTGTGCCGACGAACAGGCCTGTGAACGCCCCGCAGGCTGCTGACTCCTTACCCCAGAGATCGCCAAAATGACCCGTCGTGTTCTGTTCCTTTGTACCGGCAATTCCGCGCGCAGCGTGTTGGCCGAATCGACGCTGAAAAAGTGGGGCGAAGGCCGCTACGAGTCCTTCAGCGCCGGCAGCCAGCCGGCCGGTCGGGTCAATCCGTTGGCCATTGCTCAGTTGCAGCGCGAGGGCTTCCCGGTGGAGGGCCTGCGCAGCAAGTCCTGGGACGAGTTCGCCGAAGCGGATGCCGCGCCGATGGATCTGATCGTCACCGTATGCGACAGCGCGGCGGCCGAGGCTTGCCCGGTGGTGTTCGGCGACTTCTTACGGGTGCACTGGGGCCTGTTCGATCCGGCCGGCGTTGAAGGCTCGGACGAACAGAAGGCCGACGCCTTCGATCGCGCGCACCAGATCATCAAGGCGCGCTTGAAGGCCTTCCTGGAGATCTCCGACAGCGTCTGGGATGACAGCGAGGCCCTCAAGGCCCGGCTCGATCCGATCGCACAGATCAACTGACCGTCCTTCCGGAAATCCCCATGACCACTGATACCTCCCGCCTGTCCTTCCTGGACCGGTATCTCACGCTCTGGATCTTCGCCGCCATGGCACTCGGCGTCGGCCTGGGCGCGCTGTTCGAAGGCGTGCCCAGCGCGCTCAACAGCCTCTCCATAGGGTCGACCAACATCCCGATCGCGATCGGCTTGATCCTGATGATGTACCCGCCGCTGGCCAAGGTGAAGTACGAGGAACTGCCCACGGTCTTTGCCGACAAGTGCGTGCTGATGCTCTCGCTGCTGCAGAACTGGATCGTGGGCCCGTTCCTGATGTTCGGCCTGGCCGTGCTGTTCCTGCGCGACTATCCCGAGTACATGACCGGCCTGATCCTGATCGGGCTGGCGCGCTGCATTGCCATGGTCCTGGTGTGGAACCAGCTGGCACGCGGCGACAGCCAGTACGTGGCCGGCCTGGTGGCATTCAACTCGATCTTCCAGATCGCGCTGTTCAGCGTCTACGCGTGGTTCTTCCTTTCCTGGTTGCCGCCGGTGTTCGGCCTGCAGGGCAGCGTCATCGATGTTAGTGTCTGGACCATCGCCGAGGCTGTTCTGATCTACCTGGGCATTCCGTTCCTGGCCGGCTTCCTCACCAGCCGATGGCTGAAGGCACGCAAGGGCGTGCGCTGGTATGAAGAGAAGTTCCTGCCTGCCATCAGCCCGATCACCTTGGCCGCACTGCTGTTCACCATCGTGGCGATGTTCAGCCTGAAAGGCGGCGACGTGCTGCGCATTCCGATGGACGCGGTACGTATCGCGATCCCGCTGACGCTGTACTTCATCATCCAGTTCGTCA
Organism: Stenotrophomonas sp. STEN029; assembly: GCF_056760015.1. NCBI lineage: Bacteria > Pseudomonadati > Pseudomonadota > Gammaproteobacteria > Lysobacterales > Lysobacteraceae > Stenotrophomonas > Stenotrophomonas sp. STEN029. The sequence continues at coordinate 36,421 of NZ_JBRREC010000031.1, forward strand.
TCAGCTTCTTCATGGGCAAGCTGATCGCCAAAGACTATCCCCGTACCACCGCGATCGCGTTCACTGCAGCAGGCAACAATTTCGAACTGGCGATCGCTGTGGCCATTGCCGCTTTCGGCCTGGCTTCGCCGGTCGCATTCGCTGCGGTCATCGGCCCGCTGGTGGAGGTGCCCGTGCTGATCCTGCTGGTCCACGTCGCCTTGCGGCTGGGCAAGCGCTACTTTCCTGCCGATGCACGGAGCCGCTGAGCCATGAGCACCACCCGACACATTCCATTGCTGATCCTCGGCTCCGGCCCGGCTGGCTGGACCGCCGCGGTCTGCGCCGCCCGCGCCAACCTCAAGCCGGTGGTCATCACCGGCCTGCAGCAGGGTGGCCAGCTGATGACCACCACCGAAGTGGACAACTGGCCCGGCGACGCGCACGGGCTGATGGGCCCGGACCTGATGAGCCGGATGCAGGCGCACGCCGAACGCTTCGAGACCGAGGTGATCTTCGACCACATCCACACTGCGCACCTGTCCCAACGCCCGTTCGGGCTGATCGGCGACAGCGCCGAATACACCTGCGACGCGCTGATCATCGCTACCGGCGCCACCGCCAAGTACCTGGGCATCCCCAGCGAAGAGGCCTTCAAGGGCCGCGGCGTGTCGGCCTGCGCCACCTGCGACGGCTTCTTCTACCGTTACCAGGAAGTGGTCGTGGTCGGCGGCGGCAACACCGCCGTGGAAGAGGCGCTGTACCTGTCCAACATCGCCCGCAAGGTCTACCTGGTGCACCGCCGCGACACCCTCAAGGCAGAAAAGATCATGCAGGACAAGCTGTTTGCCAAGGTCGCCGCCGGCAAGATCGAGACCGTCTGGCACCACCAGGTGGACGAAGTGCTGGGCAACGACGCCGGCGTCACCGGCGTGCGGGTGAAGTCCACCCTGGATGGCAGCACCCGCGACATTGAGGCGCGCGGCTTCTTCGTGGCGATCGGCCACCACCCCAACACCAGCCTGTTCGATGGCCAGCTGAGCATGAACAACGGTTACCTGGACATCCGTTCGGGCCTGGGCGGCAACGCCACCCAGACCTCGGTGGAAGGCGTGTTCGCCGCCGGCGACGTGGCCGACCAGCACTACCGCCAGGCCATCACCTCGGCCGGTTTCGGCTGCATGGCCGCGCTGGACGCCGAGCGCTATCTGGATGCACTTAAGATCTCCGATCAACAGCAGCACAAGAACGCCGCCTGAGTGCAGCGGTCTGAGGAAGTCCAGATGGACAACGTCGATGTAGTGGTGATCGGAGGTGGTCAGGCGGGTCTTTCGGCTGGCTACTTCCTGCGTCGCAGCGGGCTGTCCTATGTGCTTCTTGATGCCGAAACGTCACCTGGCGGGGCTTGGCAGCATGCGTGGAAATCCCTGCATCTGTTCTCGCCGGCGGGCTGGAGCTCGATTCCCGGTTGGCCGATGTCTGCCACCCGGGAACCGTACCCGTCGCAGGCGGAAGTGCTCGACTACCTCGCGCGCTACGAGCATAAATATGCGCTGCCTGTCATCCGTCCCGTGCAGGTGAAACGCATCAGCCGCTCGGGGAGCCGGCTGCGGGTGGAAGCAGATGACGGCCGGCAGTGGCAGACACGTGCAGTTATCAGCGCCACGGGTACGTGGCGGCATCCCTACACGCCCGAATATGAAGGTCTGGACGCTTTCGGCGGCGTGCAGCTGCACTCGGCCCACTACAGCCATCCCGAACCCTTCGCCGGAATGCGCGTGGCCATCATCGGCAGCGGCAACTCAGGCGCACAGATTCTGGCCGAGATCTCCAAGGTGGCCGAGACCACCTGGATCACCCAGCGGGAGCCAGCCTTCCTGGCCGACAATGTCGACGGGCGCGTTCTGTTCGCACGCGCAACCGAGAAGTGGAGGGCTCAGCAAGAAGGACGCGAGCCGGATGTTCCGCAGGGTGGTTTTGGCGACATCGTCATGGTGCCGCCGGTGGTGGACGCACGGCGCCGCGGTGTACTGGTCTCCATGCCGCCGCCCGTCCGTTTCACCGCCACCGGCATGCAGTGGGCAGATGGCAGCGAACGCAACTTCGACGCGGTGATCTGGTGCACCGGCTTCCGGCCGGCGTTGTCGCACCTGGAAGGGCTGGGCATTGTCAACGCTCAGGGTCGGATCGACGTGGATGACACCCAGGTTCGGTCGGTCGCAGCGCCATCGGTCTGGCTGCTTGGCTATGGCGACTGGAATGGCGCAGCGTCGGCCACGCTGATCGGGGTGACCCGATACGCGCGCGAGGCAGTAAGGCAGATCAGCGACTACGTCGGGGAGGCTTCTCCGCTGTCATCTGGCGCGTGAGCCTCGGCGCCATTGCCCAGCGCCCGCACCTGCGATTGCAGGGTCATACGGTCCAGCGCTTCAGGCTTGAGCGCCAACAGCAATCCGAGACGGTGCTGGAGCTGGTGAAGCGTGCTCAGGAACGCCTTATGGACCTGCTCAGCACTGCCCTGCACTGCGCCCGGGTCGGGGATTCCCCAGTGGGCGGTAGCCGGGTGACCTGGCCACACGGGACACGCTTCACCCGCGGCGCGATCGCACACGGTCACGATGAGATCCATCTGCGGTGCTTCCGGACCTGCGAATGCCTCCCACGGCTTGCTCGACAGCCCGGCAACGTCGAGGCCAATCTCCGAGAGCACCTGCAGGGCCACTGGATGAACTACACCCTTGGGATGGCTGCCGGCACTGTAAGCGCGGATACGTTCGCGCCCTAAATGGTTGGCCAGTGCTTCGGCAAGAATGCTGCGCGCCGAGTTGCCTGCGCAGAGGAACAGAACATTCAGGGTACGCATATCATCGCAACCATTTATCCGGAATAATCGAAGTATTACCTGGCCATATGTCAGTTCAATGACTGCCGGACAGGAAGCGGGCGCCCTTCGGTGCCCGCTTCGCTCATTCAATGACCTGACGACAGCGCGGCGCCTGGCGTACGGTGCTTTCCCAGACGGTCCACCAAGGTCTCACTTGCATCGTTGAGACCGAACACTTCAACGGTCGCGCCGTGCTCGCGCAGCTTCATCACTACCCGGTCGAGCGCATCAACGGCGGTCAGGTCTCAGAAGTGGGCGTCCTTCAGATCGATGATGACGTCCTTGGGGACATCCAGATAGTTGAAGCTGCTCACGAACTGTCCGGCAGACGCAAAGAACACCTGCCCCTTCACAACGTAGACGCGCGAGTCGGTGTCGACCTGGGTGTCGTCGATGATCAGCATCTTGCCGACCTTGCGGGTAAAGAAGACCGCCGACAGGATCACGCCCGTCAACACGCCCTTGGCAAGGTCGTGGGTAGCCACGGTCACGATGACCGTGCCAATCATCACAACTGAAGAGCTCTTGGGATGAATGGCCAGCTCGCGCAGCGAGCGCCAGCTGAAGGTGCCGATGCTGACCATGATCATCACCGCTACCAGTGCGGCCATTGGAATCTGACTCACCAGGTTTGACCCATAAACAACCAGAAGGAGCAAAACCACGCCGGCCACCAGGCACGAGAGGCGGCCCCGGCCACCGGACGTGATGTTGATCACTGACTGGCCGATCATTGCACAGCCCGCCATGCCCCCGAAGAAGCCCGTTACGGTGTTAGCCAAGCCTTGGCCCGCACATTCGCGATTCTTCTGACTGGGGGTATCGGTCATGTCCTCGACGATCTGCGCGGTCATCAGCGATTCCAACAAGCCAACGACCGCCAGAGTCGCCGAAACCGGCAGCAGGATCTGAAGTGTTTCCCAGGTAAATGGCACGTCCGGAATCAGGAACGACGGCAGGCTGTCAGGCAGCGCACCCATGTCGCCGACGGTGCGCACCTGAAAGCCAAAGTACATGGAGGCGGCGGTGAGAACCACGATCGCCACCAATGCCGAAGGAACGGCTTTGGTCAGCAGCGGCAGCAAGTAGATGATTGCCAGACCCACAGCACAGATCGCATACACCATCCACGGCATACCGATGAGTTCGGGAAGCTGCGCCATGAAAATCAGAATCGCCAGCGCGTTCACGAAGCCGGTCACCACCGAGCGCGACACAAAGCGCATCAGTGAGCCCAACCGCAGGGCGCCGGCCAGCATCTGCAGCACGCCGGCCAGGATGGTGGCGGCAAACAAATATTGGATGCCGTGCTCGCGCACCAGCGTGACCATCACCAGCGCCATGGCGCCGGTCGCAGCCGAGATCATGCCAGGACGGCCACCGGCAATGGCGGTGATGACGGCGATGCAGAACGAGGCATACAAACCCACCTTTGGGTCGACGCCGGCGATGATGGAAAACGCGATTGCCTCGGGAATTAGGGCTAGCGCAACGACGATGCCCGACAACAGGTCACCACGGATGTTACCGAGCCATTGCTGGCGCAGGGGAAAAATTGCAGACATAGGAAATGATCTCCACGCACAGTCGTGCGCGCCAAACGAAAGAAACAGGCACCCTTCCAGACCTAAGTGTCTGGATCGCTTCTTCAATCAAGCGTCAGGGTGGAGTCATCGCTGGCCGATCCGTTAGGTATTTGACGGTCTATTGTAGACCGGCATAGCGCTTGAGGGGAAATCCGGCATCGCGGTCGCTTCGGTGCACTCTCAAAGCTGCCTTGCCAGACCCGAAGATCATTTAGCGGGCGAGATGATCCTGATGTGTTGGGGCCTGCTCAAAGCCGTGCATCCGGACGCAACCAGGCGCCCAATCTCTCTTGATGCACGATGCTTCCGGGCACCAGCGATGGACCGGCCAGATTTCCGTAGACACTCAGTCGCCGCTTTGCGCGTAGCGCCTCTCAAACTCTACCGGTGATACACCGCCAGCGGAACCATGTCGGCGGATCGGGTTGTAGAACATCTCGATGTAGTCGAACACGTCCGATGCGGAAGTGGCCCGTGTCGGGTAGATCCTTCGCTTGATCCGTTCCTTCTTCAAGACGCTGAAGAAGCTCTCGGCCACCGCGTTGTCATGGCAGTTTCCGCGACGACTCATGCTCGGCACCATCCGGTGAGCCTTCAGGAACGACTGCCAATCGCTGCTGGTGAACTGGCAGCCCTGGTCGGAGTGCACCAAGACGCCCGGGCCGGGTTTGCGCCGCCATGCGGCCGCCACCAATGCCTGCAGCACCAGATCGCTGGTCATCGTCGGTGCCGTGGCCCAGCCCACAATTTGGCGCGAATACAGGTCCATCACCGCCGCCAGGAACAGCCAGCCCTCGTAAGTGCGGATGTAGGTGATGTCCGTGACCCAGACCTTGTTCGGGGCCTCTGGCGTGAAGTCCCGGTTGAGCACATTGGTCACCAGGCCCACGGGGCCGCCGCGATGGCGTGGCTTGCGGCCATACCCGACCTGCGCACGCAGGCCCTCGGCCTTCATCAAGCGCAGGACACGGTGCCGGCTACAGTGTTCGCCAGCCTCGCGCAGATCCAGGGTGATCTTGCGATAGCCATACGCTGTCCCGCTGGCCAGCCAGTGATGCTTGATCAGACCCAGCAGGCGCTGGTCGTCGCGTTCGCGTGCGCTGACGCCGTCGCGCAACCACGCGTAGTAGCCACTGCGATGCACGCCCAGCACCCGGCACATCGCAGCCAGGCGGAAATCGCGGATGTGTGCGCGCATGAACGCGTACTTCGCCCTTACCCCTTGGCAAAGTACGCGGCGGCCTTTTCTAGGATGTCGCGCTCCTCGGTCACCCGCTTGAGCTCCGCCTTCAGGCGGCGAACCTCAGCCGAATCGCTCACTGCTGCGGCGGCTACCCCACCGCTCGCCCGGCTCGTCTTCCTCGCGCTCTGCACCCAGCCATACAGCGTGTGCTTGGGGACATCGATCCGGGTCGCCACCTCGACCACGGTGAAGCCGCGCTCGATCACCTGCTTGATCGCCTCGGCCTTGAACTCATCCGTGTATTGCCTGTTGCTCATAAAAACCTCTGTCGTTGCCATGAATTATGGCCCCGAGATGTCTACGAAAGGCTGGTCGGTCCAGTTGGACGGGTTGAACTGGGGCCGAAAGATTCTGCTCTCAGCCCCAGAAATGGCGATTAGACTGTCACCACGATCTTTCCAATCTGCTGATTGGTCTCAAGGAAACGATGGGCTTCCTGGATGTCACTTAGAGGGAAGGTCTTGGCGATTATCGGGCTCAGTGCTCCAGACTCCAGCCCCTGCAGAATAAACGCCTTGGCACTTTCAAGGACTTCTGGGTCGGCCACAATTTCTGCATAGAGATAGCCCTTGAGGGTTAGGCTTTTGCCCAGCACGGTAAACAGCGGGAATGGCGTCGGTTCCGAGCTGAGTGCACCGTATACCAGCAGAATGCCACCTCGGGCCATGCTCTGCGTGAGGGGCTCGAAGGACCGCCCGCCAACCGGGTCGAACACAACGCGGGCGCCTTGTCCGGCCGTTATCTCCATCACGCGCTCGACGATATCCTCTTCGTCACTCACGATCACATACGCGGCACCAGCATCCAGAAGGGCCTGTTTCTTCGCACGGGTTCGCGTGATTGCAATTGGTGTGGCGCCGACCATACGTGCTATCTGGAAGGCAGCCAGACCAACACTGCTTGATGCCGCGGTGACAAGGACAAAGTCGTGTTGCCCGAGTTTGGCCTGCTCGATGAGTGCACCCCAGGTGGTGACGTACTGCATCCAGGACGCAGCAGCCTCTTCGAAGGACAACCTCTCGGGGCTCTTCACCACCAGATGAGCAGGTACATTGGCCAGCTCTCCGTAGGTGCCCCAACGGGCGATGTCCAGAGGCGGGATGAGAGCGACTGCATCACCCACCTTGATCCCGGTTACTGCGCTACCCACTGCAACCACAATGCCTGCGGCCTCGTAGCCCAGGCGGCTAGGGAACTCGGCTTCCTGTAGGTATGCGTGATTGCGAAACATCACCTCGGCTCGGTTCAAGCCAATCGCTTTGACGCCAATCTGCACCTCGTTTGCCGCCGGTGCCGATACGTCCAAATTTTCCAGCTTCAGAACACTGGCGTCACCGTATTCATGGATTCTGACAATGCGTGCCATTGCGGATACCTCGTTTTTGAATGGGCTTCGAAGTGCGCAGGAAAGGTCTGCGGCTAATCGAAGAGTGAATAAAATGTAATCATTGGTTGGTAGCGGATAAAGGCCTACTATGACGTAATACTTGAAACAGAGAGTTTTTAATGGATCGCCCGACCCAGATGGCTACGTTCATTAGAGCTGGGATCATTCAGCGCTGCTGCGGATGACCTCAACCTATCCCCTCAGTTGGTGGGAAAGCAGGTAAAAATGCTCGAACAACACCTGGGGGTTTCCTTGCTGCATCGGACTACGCGCAGGCAAAGCCTCACCGGGAACACAATGGCGGCTATTGGCCGACACCCATCTGATGCAACAAACTCAAACCGGCCAAACGCGGTTATCTGGTAACTACAGAACCAGGGGCGATTCACACAGCTTTTCACTCGATATAAGCGGGGCCTGACGCCGAAGCGGCAGGCCCTAAACTCATTAGAATTCCTGCACGGTTTGAATCGCCCAGGCTTTTGTAGACACTCTTCAGCCGTTTAGTGCGTACTGCCGTTCAAACTCTATCGGGGACTGAATCGCCCAGGATTTCGTAGACACCTCGCAGCCATAAACTATGGCTTAGGCGGAGGTGGTTATGAGCACGAAACGTTATACGGATGAGTTCAAGATCGAGGCGGTTCG
>NZ_JBRREC010000032.1:0-43726 GCF_056760015.1 Stenotrophomonas sp. STEN029
GCTCGTACCCCATCAAGCCCCGGTCCAACGGCGGTTTCATCGACCGAAGCTTCGCGGCTTACGCCGCTCCCACAGAAGCGGGTTATTTGCGCACTGCCAGTACGCCATCCAGCGCCAGCTCAGCTTTGAAGCCGGCCTTCTGCAGGCGCGTGGCGACTTCGCGGGGTACGTCACGGCCGCTGGTGAGCTTGTTGGGGGCGCCGGTGTAATGGAACAGACGGCCGCTTTTGCGCAGCACGCGGGCGAGGTGGTCGTAGAACACCTGTGAATACAGCTCGCCGGCAATGCCGAAGCGCGGAGGGTCGTGCAGGACGGCGTCTATCGAGGCATCGGCGATGGTTTCGATTTCCTTCGACACATCACCATGGTTCAACTGCAGGCGGCCACCGGCGTGTTCACCATCCGGATCAGGTGACCACGGGTTCAGGGTGCGCAGCCACAGCACTTCCGTGCTCTTCTCGAACGAACGGATGCCGGCCACGCCTTCATCCAGGCAGCAGGCGGCGAAGTACCCCATGCCGCCGCAGGTATCGAGCACCTGCTTGCCGCGCGGCTCCACCAGCGCCACCTTGCGGCTGGCGTCGTCCAAGGGCGAGATCTGGGCGCTGACCAGCATCTTGATGCCGTCGATCTCGAAGGTGGGGATGCCCCAGTCGGTGGGCACCAGCTTGTACAGGCCGCTGCCGAAGCGCGAGGCGGCGCTGAACTCCTCGCCATCCCAGTAGTAGATCGTGCGGTCCTTGAGCTTGGCCGGCCACGGGTAATGCTGGCCCTTGTACTGCCAGCTGTCGGCGTTGAGGCCGACGGCTTCCTGATTGCGGCCCAGGTCGAGCGAGGCGCTGAGCTCGCTGCTGCCCTTCTTCAGGGCGCTCTGTAGCTGCTCGAGCAGCGGGCGGGTGAGCAGCGGGCCGGTGTAGTGGGGCATGGGTACGAAGCTGATGCGGGGGAGGGAATGCTACCGCAGGGTGGATTTTGGGGGTTTGGTTCTTCGCGAAGAGCACCCCTCCCCAGCCCTCCCCTTGCCTGCGGCAAAGGGAGGGAGTTCTGCCCCCTCCCTTTTGCGGAGCAAAGGGGAGGGCTGGGGAGGGGTAGCTTTGGACGTTCAGGCTTTTGCCGGGAACCCTGCACCAACCAGCGCGCAGCAACCCAAGCAGGCATAATTCGCGCCCCTCATCTTGATTCTGCCTGCGCTGCCGCACCCCATCGGCCAGCGCCGGCGGCCAGCCCGTATGTCCTTCCTGCATTCTGAACTGGCGCAATGGCGCGCCAATCCCCTGCGCGAGATGTTGGCCGGAGCCGTGGCCACCTTCGCGCTGATCCCCGAGGTCATCGCGTTCTCGTTCGTGGCCGGGGTGGACCCGCAGGTTGGCCTGTTCGCTTCCTTCGTGCTGAGCATCGTCATCGCGGTGTTCGGCGGGCGGCCGGCGATGATCACGGCGGCTGCCGGTTCGGTGGCCTTGGTGGCGGCGCCGCTGATCAGTGCGCATGGCCTGCCGTATCTGTTTGCGGCGGGCCTGTTGGCGGGTGTCATCCAGATCGTATTCGGCGTGCTGCGGCTGGGCGTGTTGATGCGCTTTGTCAGTAGCTCGGTGCGCACCGGCTTCGTCAATGCGCTGGCCATCCTGATCTTCGCCGCGCAGCTGCCGCAGCTGCACGGCGCCACTGCCGCCACCTGGGCGATGCTGGCGTTGGGCTTGTTGATCATCTACGGACTGCCGCGACTGCCCCTGCCGGGCATGCGGGCGATTCCGTCGCCGCTGATCTGCATCGTGGTGCTGAGCGTGCTGGCATCGTGGCTGAAGCTGGATCTGCCCACGGTCGCCGATCTGGGCAAATTGCCGGATGCGCTGCCGCAATGGATGGGCCTGCCATCACTGCCGGTTGATCTGGAGACGCTGCGCATCATTGCGATGCCGGCCTTGGCGATCGCGATGGTGGGTCTGCTGGAATCGATGATGACGGCGCGGGTGGTCGATGAACTCACCGATACGCCGAGTTCCAAGAACAGAGAGTGCACGGGTCTGGGCGTGGCCAATATCGCCGCCAGCCTGTTCGGCGGCATTGCCGGCTGCGGCATGATCGGGCAGACCGTGGGCAACGTGAAGTACGGCGGGCGTGGTCGGCTGTCGACCTTGTTTGCCGGCGTGTTCCTGCTGGTGCTGATGGTGTTGCTGAAGCCCTGGGTTGGGCAGGTACCGGTGATCGCGCTGGTCGCGATCATGGTGATGGTCAGCGTGTCCACCTTTGACTGGCGCAGCCTGGGCGCACTGCTGCGGCATCCACGCCTGTCCGGTGTGGTGATGCTGGCCACGGTAGCGGTGACGCTGGGCACGCACAATCTTGCGGCCGGGGTTGGCGTTGGTGTGTTGCTGAGTGGTGTTTTCTTCGCGCTGAAGGTGGCGCGCCTGTTGCGCGTGGAAACGCTGGATCAGGCTGATGGCAGCCTTCGCCATGTGGTGCGCGGGCAGGTGTTCTTTGCGTCCACGGATGCCTTCATTGATGCCTTTGATCCACGCGTTGCTGAAGGGCGTGCGGTGACGATTGATCTATCTGGTGCGCAGCTGTGGGATATCACCGCGGTGGCGGCTTTGGAGAAGGTGGTCAGCCGCTATCGCCATCACGGCGTGAAGCCGCGCGTGCTGGGGCTGGACCGACAGGCACGGACGCTGATGCGGCGGGTGTTGCGCGAGGGTGAGCTGGCAGCGGATGACCCGTCTTTGTAGGAGCGGCGTAAGCCGCGAAGCCGGTGGAGCTGCCGATTACCAGGTTGATTGCAATTACAGGATCTTCTTCGGCGGATAGCTCGGTTGCTTCGCGGTTTACACCGCTCCCACAAGCGTTGGCCGCACGTGTTGCTGTTGTAGGAGCGGCATCAGCCGCGAAGCTGATGCACTTGCCGGTTGCCTGGGGAGTTTGCAATATCAGGAACTTTCTCGGCGGATGGTGCAGTGGCTTCGCGGCTTACGCCGCTCCTACAAACACCAGAGGGCTTACATCACGTCCCAGGTGTAGCCGCCGCGTTCCAGCACCGATGCGGCCAGCGATTCGACGATCTCATCTTCGTTGCGCTCCAGTCCCCGCACGTTGCGCGCCATGCGCCGGCGCGCCTGACGGGCGAACAGGCGGGCGATCTTTACCGCGTCGTCCGCTGCGGGGTGACCGGCCTGCAGCAGGCTCTCCACGCGCGACAGCACGCACAGCCCGACGAACAGGTCGATGGCGATATCGGCTACGCGCTTCTGCGCGTGCTGCTGGTCGGCGATCCTCTTGCCGTGCTTGCGCAGCAACCGGTCCGAGGCCTTGGACAGCTCCACCGTGTACTTCTCGCACAAGCGCGCCAAGGGCCGCAACGCATCATTGAGTGGTGTGCGGATACGGCCAGTGCCATAGCCGGTGGCTTCACGCACGCGGCGTCCGGCATAGTCGCTGAGCACGCCGAAGCCCTTGATCGGGTCGTTGAAGATGCCGCCGACCGCGCTCTGCAGCTCACTCAATGTCGCGCCCACACCCTTCAGGCCATTCAGTGCCACGTACAGGCGCAGGATTTCGTTGGTGCCTTCGAAGATCGACAGGATGCGCGTATCGCGGGTCATCTGCTCGTAGGGCAGTTCGCGCATGAAGCCGTTGCCGGCAGCAATCTGCAGGGCCTCGTAGCAGCTGCGCTGCACCGCTTCGCTGGCGAATATCTTGCTCATCGCCGCTTCCACCGAATAGTCGGTGCGGCCGCTGTCGATCAGGTGCGCCACCATCCACACCGTGCTTTCGGCGGCGAAGCAATCGGCGGTCATCTGTGCGATCTTCTCGCGCACCAGGCCGAACTCGGCGATCGACTGGCCGAACTGCTTGCGCTCGCTGGCCTGTGCGCAGGCCATGCGGATCAGCGCACGCATGCCGCCGACCGCACCGCCGCCCAGACCCGTGCGGCCGCTGTTGAGGATGTTCATCGCCACTTTGAAGCCCTTGCCGACCGGGCCCAGCACATTGGCCGCGGGAACGCGTACATCGCTGAAGGCGACCGTGGTGGTGGACGAGGCGCGGATGCCCATCTTGTCTTCGTGCGGGCCGTGGCTGACGCCTTCCCAGCCGGCCTCGACGATGAAGGCGGTGACCTTGCCTTCGGGCGTGTCGGTACGCGCGAACACGGTGTAGAAATCGGCGATGCCGCCGTTGGTGATCCAGATCTTCTCGCCGCTCAGCGTCCAGCTGCCGTCGTCGTTGCGGTGTGCCTTGGTGCGGATGGCCGCGGCATCGGAGCCGGCGCCGGATTCGGTGAGGCAGAAGGCCGCGATCATCTCGCCGCTGGCCAGTCTGGGCAGGTAGCGCTGCTTCTGCTCGTCGTTGCCGAACAGCAGCAGGCCCTTCATGCCGATCGAGCTGTGCGCGCCGATGGTCAGCGACACCGAGCTGTCATGGCTGCTGGTCTGGCCCAGCACGCGCGCGTAGGCACCGTTGGACAGCTCCAGCCCGCCGAATTCCTCCGGAATGATCAGCCCGAACAGGCCCATGTCGCGTAGCGCCTGGATGAATTCCGGCGGCTGCTCGGCGTCGCGGTCGTACTGGCGCAGCTCGGCGGTCTTGTCGGCCAGGAACTGGTCGATGGCATCGGTCATCGCGCCCAGCATCTCGCGGTCACGTTCACGGATCTGTGGGTAGGGGAACAGCACATCTTCGGCGATATGGCCAAAGAACAGCTGCTTGGCGATGCTTTCATCCAGGTTCTGTGCTGCAACGGTATTCACGTACGGCTCCTTGTGCTGCGAACGATGACGGCGTTTGCCCGATGATGACCCACTCTTGCCACAGGTTCACACATTCGGCGGGCACAATCGTGGAACTCGTTGTGCTCTTGTCGGTCTTTGCAGTGTGCCGATCTACCGTGACAGGGCCGGTTGTTGCCCTGCGTCGTCTTTTGCTGGAGTTGCATGCGTTCTGATCCTGCTGCCGAACCGCTATGGACCCGATTGACTGCCGGCGTGGTTGCCTTGGCGTTCATGTCCGGGCTGGTGCGTTTGCTGTTGCAGTTGCCGGAGCTGAACGTTGCACGGGAGGAAGCCCGGATCCAACTGCGCTGGTTGCTGACCTCGCCCCAAGCTGCGGCGCGTTTGCCGGCACAGCAGGCCGTGGCTTCGACGCTGCAGAATCCACCGCCTGCGCAGGCAGTGGCCAGGTTTGACCTGCCTGCGGTTGATGTACCGCCTGCGATTCCGTCGCCAGCCGTGACTGCGGCACCTGCAGCGAAGCCAGCACCAGCGCAGACGGGCTGGTCGCAGCGCCTGTATGGCAAGGACGGCAGTTTGGCGGTGCCCACCGACGGTAACGCCACGCGCCAGAAAAGTGCGGCCGAGCGGGTGTTCGAACACCGCGATGCGTTGGCCACCGGCGTCGGCGAGCGGCCGCTGGAGGAGTTGGTCTCCGGCATGTTCGAGGACAAGACGAAGCCGCCGACGTTGGGCCAGATCGGTGCCCGTTTGATCCACGGTCCGGATATCCAACCGGCACAGGCACGGCGCCCGCCCGAGGTGGCGTTCAATCCCAGCCTGCATGAGCGCAAGTCCGATCTCGGTAGCGAAGCCACCGGCGATGCCTACAAGGCCGCGCCCATCCGTTACGAGAAAGTACCGGACATGAAGGGTGAAGCCAGCCGCCGCATTCGCGTTGCGCTGGGCGCGCTGGAGCAGCGCTATCCGCGTTGCAATGGACAGCAGCGCCGGCAATGGCTTGCGCCGGTGATGACGCACCTGGATGCGCTGCAGCGCGCCGAGTACCGTTTCAACAATGGGGCCGATCCGGTGGAGGCCGAGCACAGCCTGCTCAGTGCCGCGGACAGCGCCTATGACATGGCCCGGCGCGCACTGTGGGATGCCGAGCGACGCATGAAAATGTGCACTTGAGCGGCGGTCATCCTGGGCCAGCGACGGGCTTGGCTGTCGCCATTGCCGGTTCTCGCTGAGCGGCCTGCGCGTCAGCTGCCGGACAAACCGGGACAAAACAGGACGACTTTCCTAAGTTATTGTCTTTGAATGGTTTTTCGCCGGTTTCGCATGCCTAGAATCGGGCGTCTTCCTATTCTGGTGGTGCGATGAAGTCGATCGGTCTTTTGTTCTCCACGCTGGCGCTTGTTTCGACATTCGGTTGCCAGGCAACGCCGGTGGCGGTGCCGTCGGCAGGTGTTGGTGTCGCCCCGGGGCATAGCCACGCGCTACCCAAACATGCGTTGGTTGGCTATCTGCATAACTTCGACAACGGCCAGGGCCTGTTGCCGGTGGGCAAGGTGGATGAGAGCTGGGACGTGATCGTGCTGGCCTTCGCCGATGACATGGGCGAGGGCAAGGTGGCGTTCAATCCGGATCCCGCGCTGGACCGCGCGCAGCTGATTGCCGACATCGCCGCCAAGCGTGCGCAGGGCAAGATCGTGGTGTTGTCCTTCGGTGGTGAATTGGGCACGGTGACCTTGAACACCCAGCGCGACGAAGACAATTTCGTCCGCACCACCGCCGATGCGATCAACACCTACGGCTTCGATGGCATCGATGTCGATCTGGAAAAGATCGCAGGTGTGGTGCACGGCGCGCCGGTTACGCCGCACCTGATTTCGGCGGTGAAGCGCCTGCATGGCATGTACCCGAACCTGTATGTGTCGATGGCGCCGGAGCATCCGTATGTGCAGGGCGGCATGGTGTCTATGGAAGGCATCTGGGGTGCGTATCTGCCGCTGATCGATGGCCTGCGCGAAGAACTGGATCTGCTGCATGTGCAGCTTTACAACAACGGTGGCCTGCCCACTCCGTACCGCGCTGAGAAATATCCGGGTGGCAGCGTGGACATGATGGTGGGCTCGGCCAGGATGCTGATCGAAGGGTTTGATCTGGCCGGTGGCAAGGGACGCTTTGCTGGGTTGCGTGCGGACCAGGTTGCCTTGGCCCTGCCGTCGGGTCTGCGCGCTGCAGGCAATGGTTATGCGACGCCGGTGGATATCAATCGTGCCTTCGATTGCCTGACCATGGCGAAGCAATGCGATGAGGTGAAGCCGAGCCAGCCGCATCCGGATTTCCGTGGCGTGATGACCTGGTCGATCAATTGGGATGTGGCCGATGGGCGCGCGTTCTCGGGTCCGGTAGGCGCGCATCTGCGGGCAGCGCAGGGGCGTTGATTGTGGCGGGAGCTTTTGCGGCTTTGGTTTTTGCTTGAAGCAAAAGCAAGAGCAAAAGCTCCCCTCATCCGGTGCTTCGCACCACCTTCTCCCGTGAACGGGAGAAGGAAAAAGCCACGGCCACGGCAGAAGCAACAGCAGAAGCAGAAGCAGAAGCAACAGCAGAAGCAACAGCAACAGCAACAGCAAATGCAGAAGCAGAAGCAAAAGCAGAAGCAAAAGCAGAAGCAACAGCACATACGTAGCCCGGGTAAGCGCAGCGCCCCCGGGGCTGTTGGCAGCCTATCGGAATGACCGCCAGAGCTCCGCCCACCGGTTCTGCTTGCAAGATCCAGCTCGCTGCGCGGCCAGGCAATCCGTTGGCATTCAGGTGTGTTCTCTCACTCCACCCAGAAATGCACCAGCGTCACCAACTCATCACTGCGGAACCCGGGATACAAGCGCTGCATCACCGCAAGTAATCCTGCAGGCGTGCGACAGCCAGGATCATGCTCATCGCGCAGATCGGCTTCATGCAGGGCATCAAAGGCCCGCAGCTCGGTCTGCAGTGAGATCGGGCCAATCTGGCGGCCTTCACCTCGTTCGATACACGCCTGCGCCACCCCATGCCAACGCGCGCCTCGCCGTACGCTGGTGTTGCGTCCGGTATGGAATTGAGGGTTGTCGAAGCCGAGCAAGGGAACGGTCGTCATGGGTGCTGGAAGGGGCTGGAAAGCAGGTATTCATTCTGGGCGCGATTGGCGGCTTTTTCATCACCTGCCGTTCAAACAGGCAGGCTCAGCATCGTCTCCTTGCTCACGATTGGATCTGGCCCCATGCCGCGCGCGGCCGCGCTTGTGCTGTTGCTGCTGTTGTACGGGCTGTGCGCGCCGTTGCAGGCACGCATGGTGTACCGCTGCGTGCAGAAAGGCACGGTCAGCATGGCCACTGCGCCGGAGCCGGGCTCCAACTGCAAGGTCATCGAGATAGATGACAACGCCGTGCAGACTCCCAATCTGTGGGGCAACTTCGGTGTGTTCAGCGGCACCCTGTATGAGCGTGAGCAGGATGGCAAGTTGGTTTATTCCACCCGCAACCTGCCGGGCTCGACTCCTTACCTGCGTTTCACTGTCGCCACGCCGCCGGGAGAGCCGGCCCATGAAGGTCTGGGGCGGGTAGGCACGCCGCAGTTGAACCGGCACGCCCCGCAATTCCGTGCCGCTGCCAAAGCCACCGGCGTGGATGATGCCTGGTTACGTGCGGTCGCCCATGCCGAAAGCGCATTCGATGAAAAAGCGGTGTCGCCCAAGGGCGCGCAGGGGGTGATGCAGTTGATGCCGGAGACGGCAACCGAGTACGGGGTGAGTGATCCCCTGTCCCCTGCACAGTCCATCAGCGGTGGTGCGCGCTACATGAAGTCGCTGCTGCGTCGCTACAACGGTGATCGGACTCTGGCGGCTGCCGCGTACAACGCCGGGATCGGTGTGGTTGCGCGCTATGGCGGGGTGCCGCCGTATGCGGAGACGCGGCAGTACGTGGACAAGGTGCTGGCGTTGTACGGGCGTTATCGCGAGGCGATGGGGACGGCGCCGGAGAAGCCAGCTTTGTAGTGGGTTTTCCGGGAGTGAGAGGCAAACGCAGAGCAGAGGCACCCCTCCCCAACCCTCCCCTTGCCTGCGCCAAAGGGAGGGGGCAGTTCGCGCGGTGCCGCAGCTTTGGCTTGAGCTCCCTCCCTTGCGCAGCAGGGGAGGGTTGGGGAGGGGTGCTTATGCTCTGGCTTCAGTTCTCAGCCCCAACCAGCCCAGCCTCCAGCAACCGCAACTGCTCCCAACCCACGTGATGCATCAGCTCGCGCACCACCACCAGCGCGGCGACGAAATCCGGGCGCTCGGGGATATCCAGGCTCTTTGCCGGCATCCCCGCCGCTACCTGTGCCAGCTGGTTGAATGCCCGCTCGACTTCGTCGATGTCCAGCTCACAGATCGCCTGCGGCGGATAGCCCAGCACGCCCGGCAGGGGAGCCAGCACCGCATCGGCACACTCCAATACCTCCAGCGAATCCAGGCGCAAGGCTGGAATCCATGGCATCAAGGCATCTTCGGTGCTGGCGATGGCCTGTTCCATTGCCTGCTCCGAAGGCGGAAAGTGCTGCAGTCCCGCCTCCAACAGCGAGGGCAGCGACAGTGACAGGCTGATATCCGTGCTCTGCCCAGCCTGCAGGCGGATCGCCTCTTCTTGCAGATATAGATGCATACGGTTCTCCACCATGCAGGGCTTTCGGCGGTTTCGCCGCGGGCCGTGAGCGTCTATGGTGCCGGGTCCGTCGTTGGTTGGGTGTACATGGATCGCAAACATTGGGTAATTGCCGTCATCGCCGTGACCGGCGCCGCGCTGGCTGCCACCTTCGTGTGGGCGCCGCAGGCGCCAGCGCCAGCGGGTTCGCCGCCTACACCGCTGGGCTGGCAGGCGCAGATCGAGTTGCTGGGTGGCGACGGCGTGGCGGGTAACAGCGCCGGCAAGGCCGCACAGACCCGCTTCAGTGATCCCTGGGGGCTGGCGATGGGCGGTGGCCTGTTGTTCGTCGCCGATGCCGGCGACAACAATCGCATTCTCTACCGCGGCCTTGACGGTGCCTTCCAGGTTCTGGCCGGTGGCACTGAAGGATTTGCAGACGGCCAAGGCGCGGCGGCGAAGTTCAATACGCCGTCGGGCATCGCCCTGGATGGGCAGGGCAATCTCTATGTGGCCGACACCGGCAACCATGCCATCCGCAGGATCAGCGCGCAGGGCCAGGTCACTACCCTGGCCGGTGATGGCACGCCGGGCTTCGCTGATGGCAAGGGCGCGCAGGCGCGCTTCAATGGACCAATGGGCGTGGCGGTGGCTGCGGACGGACGCGTCTATGTCGCCGATACCTGGAATGACCGCATCCGCGTTATTGCCACCGATGGCACGGTCAGCACCCTGGCCGGTGGTGCACTGCCGGGTTGGGAGGATGGGCAGGGCGCCCAGGCGCGTTTTGATACACCGACCGACCTGACGTTCGACAGCCACGGCAACCTGTGGGTCGCCGACCTGCAGAACAACGCGCTGCGCACGGTCAGCAGCACCGGCATGGTCAGTACCCGGGTTGGCATGCCCAACGCCGATCGGGTGCTGTGGGGGCCGATGACCCTGGCCATCACCCATGACGACGTGGTCTATGTTGGCGAGCGGCTGAGCGGCCGCGTGGTGCAGCTGTCACCACACGGCCATATCGTGGCCGTGGCGGGCAACGATGCCCAGCGCTTCGCGCGCCCTGCAGGGTTGGCGCTGGCGCCGGACGGCAGCCTGCTGTTGAGCGACGCCGATGCCTATCGCATCCATCACCTTGTGCCGCGCACCGCGACCACAGTGCATGTGCCGCCGCAGCTCGGGCCATCGGCCGATAACCCGCTACCCGCCAACCAAGGCCGCTGGCCACTGGCACCCCAACTGGGCTGGCATGAAGTCACCGGCACGCTGGGCGAGGTGCGTGGCAACTTCAGCGGCGAGAGCCGCCACCACCTGCACAGTGGTTTCGATGTGCGCGGTGATGTGGGTCAGACCGTGTTGGCCATCGCCAGTGCCAAGGTCAGCAGCCCGGCATCGACCTGGACGCTGGGCGGCCAGGCCGAGGGCCTGTCATTGGACAAGCTCGACTACATCCATATGAAGGTTGGTCGCGATGCATCCAATCGCGCACTGGATCCGGCGCGCATGCAGCTGGTCTACGACGAAGCCGGCCAGCTGGATCGCGTGCGTGTACGCCGTGGCACGCGCTTCCAGCCCGGTGATGCGCTGGGCAGCATCAACAACCAGGCGCATGTGCATCTCGCAATCGGGCCATCTGGTTACGAGCGCAACGCGGTACGGCTTGGCTTCTCCAACTACGCCGACCACGTGGCACCGAAGATCGACGACATCGCCCTGCTCGACAGCAACAACCAGCGCCTGATCGACAAGCTCGATGGGCGACTGCAGGTGCCACGCGATGGCGGTGGCCTGCAACTGGTGGTGGAGGCCTGGGACCAGGTTGACAACAACCTGCCGCGACGCCGGCTAGGCCTGTACAGCCTGGGTTATCAGATACTCGACGCTACTGGCCGCGCGCTGCCTGGCTACGAACAGCCGCGTACCAACATCATCTTCAACCGCATGCCACCGCAACGCGAAGCGGTGAAGCTCGCTTATGCGGCGGACAGCGGCATCACCGTGCATGGCAGCAGCAGTACCCGCTTCCGCTACGTGCTGACCAATACCGTGCGTGATGGTTTGTTGGCCAGCGGCGAGCTGCAGCCGATGGAGTTGCAGCCGGGCAACTACACGATCCGGATCACCGCGAGAGACTACAGTGGCAATGAAGCTGCGCTGGGCAGCCGGCTTGACATCAGCATTGCCCAGTGATTGTGCGCACAGCGCCTGCTCGGCAGGTGGCGAAATGGCGGGTTGCGCTGGTTGCAGGTGGCCACGGGTGGAATCACCCGTGGCCATCTCGTTTCGGCTTGCTGCCTACCAGTCGTACTGCAGCTGCAGGCGGGCGTAGCGCGGCGTGGTGTAGTACTTGCCGGCCCGGTAGTTGTAGAAATCGGTGACCGTGCCTGCCGAGTTGTACGAGTACCTGGTCTCATATACCTGCAACGGTTTGATCGAGTTGAAGGCATTGAGTACCGAGAGCTGCATGCTCAGGCCTTGGGCCCACTTCGGCTTGTAGACCACGTTGGGGCTGACGTTGAGCGTCCACGGTGTACGGCCGGAGCCGCCCAGCCTGGAGATGTCGTCTTCGCCCACATTGCAGGTGTGAAATACGCCGGCGTAGCCGTACTCGGTACCGAAAGTGCCCGTGCCGCCGCCGAGGCAGCTGATCGGTGCGCCCGACTGCACCTGGATGTTGGCACCCACCTGCCACTCGTCGTTGAAGTTGTAGCCGCCGTAAAGCTTGAAGGTATGGCGATGGTCGTTGAACAGGTAACCATCGGCGCCGTACATGATCTCGGCGAAATCGAAATCCGAGGTGGTGCCGGTATCGCTCTGGCCATTGGTGCTCTTCACCAGGCCTTCGTAGTTACCACTGAGCTTGGCCCAGGTGTAGTTGAAGCTGGCATACCACTTGTCGGTGTGTTTCTCCGCAGCCAGGGTCAATGCCTTGTAGTAGCGCTTGGCCTCCGGGCCCAGCTTGTCGGCGGCAACGGTGAGGGTTTCAGCGCTGCCGTTGCCGTCCACATCCAGGCTCAGGGTCAGGTCGCGGCCCGGGTTGTACAGGTAGCAACCCGGCAGGCCTTCCCGCACGCCCCACTCGCCGCCCCAGCTGGAGACGTCATAGCCGGCGTCCTCGGCAACGTGGTACAGCTGGCGCGTGTCGCAGGTGTCATCGATGACATTGTTGATGCGGCGATAGGTGGCTTTTGCACTGAGCGTCCATGCATCGAGCCAGCTTGTGTCCGAGTGCAGCTCATACTGGTAGCCGAGGATGGCCTCATCCTGGGTATAGGGCTTCAAGCCCTTGCTGGCGACGGCCTTCGGGTCCGGGGTGCTGCCGTCTTCGCCGTTCACGACAAAGTCGTATGCGCCGCCGGCATAGGATCCGGTGACATTGGGGACGCCGCTGACCGGGTCATAGCCGCTATAGCTGTAGTAGTTGTAGGTGTAGTACGAGGCAGATGCAGCGCGCAGCGCAACATTGGCGGCGATCGGCAGTGAGTAGCGGCCGAGCGATGCATACAGCTTGCTGCTACCGTCACCGAGCACGTCCCAGGTGAAGCCAAGGCGTGGTTGCCAGATATTGTCCTGCTTGACGAACGTCGCACCCGAGCTGTTCCTGTTCTCGAACGAATCGTTGCGGACGCCGACGTAGAGCATGAAGTTGTCGGTGATCTGCCAGTGGTCATCCAGGTACCAGGACTTCTGGTCGATGCCAATTCCGCCGCCAGTGCGGAAATTGATCAGGTAGGCATAGGCTGGGGTCAGCCGCCAGTAGGCACCTGCCGAATAGGATGTGCCTGCGGTGGAATCCCAGTCTTCGTCGCTGTAGCCGCCGCTGAGCTTGTGCTTGCCCAGCTGCCACTCCAGGTCGAGGCGTGTGTTGCTGCGCTTGTCATGGCCTCCCTGCATGTTGACGGAGCTGCTTACCGCGCAGCCGATCTGTGCGCCGTTGGTGTCGATGACGTAAGGGCATGCGCCGCTGTCGCCGTCGATGCTGCCATCGTAGGCACTCACGGTGCCATCGGGGCTGATGGTGAACTGTGAGTTGCGGTTGCGCATCTGCCCGTATTGCAGTGACGCGGTCAGGGTGTCGGTCAGGTAGCTGGTCCATTTGAAGATGTCGGTCTGGCCGCCACTCTTGCCAACCAGTTGCCCCAATGCTCGTACCTTGGACGGCTCACCGTTGCTGCCATCGTTGCTATAGGCTGCATTGAAATAGTCGTAGGTATAGCGGCTGCTGTTGTCAAAGCCGGTGTACTCGATGTGATTCGCATCATTGGGGTACCAATCCAGCTTGACCAGCCAGTAGGGGCTTTTTGAGTCGTAGTCGTAGGTAGTCGTGTCCAACGAGGCAGGAACCACCGGTGTGTCCGGGGCGGTGGCATTGCGGATCTGGCTGCCAACGCGGGAGCCATAGAGGGTTTGTTTGGAGCGGCCGAACTCCCCCAAGGCGAACACGAATAGTTTGTCCTCGATCAGCGGGCCACCAACCCATGCGGTGTAGGTATTGGAGCTGCTACTGTTCCTGTCGTAGGAGCGGAGCAGGCTTCCGTCGGTGCGGAAGGTATCCGGCGCTTTCTCGCGCAGACCGGCGGGGACACCCGCCCAACTGAAACCGCCCTTCCATTCGTTGCTGCCGCGCTTGACGTTGACCGAGGAAACGCCGCCGGTGGAGAAGCCATAGGCGGCGCCGTAGCCACCGGTCTGGACGTCGAGCTGGTCGATGGCCTGGAATGGCACTTCAGAGAACGACAGGCTGTCGTACAGATTGGTGACGTTGAAACCGTCGACGTAGTAGCTGTTCTCTGCTGCCGACGCGCCACCGAACGAGGCTGGGCCGAAGTAACCGGAGCTGGCGACAGTGCCTGGTGTAAGCAGCGAGATGCTGGTGATGTCGCGACTTACCGGCAAGGTGTTGAGCTGCTCGGCGGTGAAGGTGGTTCGGGTCTCCACGCTGGTAGCGTCAATCTGGTTTGGCCAACGCCCTCGTACAGTGATTCCGTCCAGTGAGGTGGCGCCGCCGGTTGCTACCAGATGGACTGTGCTTGCTTGGCCGGCGATCACCTGCACTCTGGCAGTGTTGACCACCGTGATGCCATCCAGCGTTGATACTTCGTATTCGCCGGTGGGCAGTGCAGGGACGCGGAACCTGCCATCGGCCGCAACCTGTACTTCGCGTGCATTGCCGGTCGTCAGGTTCCTCACCTGTATCCGCTGGGATGCGGCGGCATTGCCGATGATGTCGCCGGTGGTGCTCTGGGCATGGGCCGAGGTCACGCATGCGCCCAGCATCAATGCCAGTGCAGCGCAGTGGAAGATACGCGTTGTCCGTGGGTAAGTGCTCATCGGTTCCCCTCAATGGAGTAGTTGGCAGGTGACTCCCAAACCTTGCGTTGTGAGTTCTTGCTGACTGAACTCCCACGGAGATTTGGCGACTCAGTCTGTTGCCTGACAAATTACGGCGGCGAATATGAGGGGCTCTGCTTTTTTTTATGGCCTTTTTTCATCTGTCAATTTCGTGAACAAGCGACTTGGAAGGACGGAATGTTCAGTGATGGACTTGCCTTTGCATTTTGTTGACGTTGGCGGGTACAGCAGTTCGCAGTGCTGCTGTTGCAGCTAAAAAAAACCCCGGCGCCAGGCCGGGGTTTCAAGTAAATCGTCAATGAGAGATTGCTTTGCTGCTTCGCTTCCTGATCAGAAGTCGTAGGACGCAGTCAGACGGACCGAGCGCGGGGCGGTGTAGAACGTGCCGATGCCGTAGGTCTCCGAGATCTTCTTCGGGCCAACTTCGTACGAGGGATCGCTCTGCAGCGGCTTCAGTTCGTTGAAGACATTGAAGACATTCAGGCCGAATGCGAGCTTGTGCTCGGCGAAGGCCGGACGGTACTGTACACCCAGATCCAGGCGCTTGGTCCACGGCTGGCGACCTGCATCACCCGGACGCGACGGCTTGCCACCACAGTAGTGGTAGGCGGACTCGTAGCCCATCGGATCGGTGATGTCGGTGCCGTAGTAGCCCAGGCAGCTCTTTGGCATGCCCGAGGCGACGCTCAGCGTTGCCGACGCGGTCCACTCGTCGTTGAACTGATAGGCAGCAAAGCCCTTCAGCTGGTGGCGACGGTCGTTGGCCAGGTAACCACCGGCGTACTCCATCAGGTAGGAGCCGTCCCAGTCCTGGGTCTTGGACACGTCGTCCTGACCGATGTCCGACTTCACCTGGCCTTCGGTGTTGCCGAAGCTGCGCGACCAGGTGTAATCCAGGCGGCCGTACCACTTGTCGCTCATCGGGTGTTCCAGGAACAGGTCGATGGCAACGTAGTCACGCTTGGCCTTCTGGTTGCCGAAGCCCCAGTCGTGGCCGCTCATCTGCAGCTGGGTGTAACCCGAGCCGTCGACGTTGGCCAGCATGAAGGTGTTGGTCTTGCCCGGGTTGAAGATCAGGCAGCCCGGGATGGTCACCGAATCCGGGTCCACGCCAGCGGCGGACAGCTTGTCGGCCATGCGGTCCGGATCGCAGACGTCATCGATGGCAGCCTGCAGACGGCGATAGGTAACCTTGGCGCCGGTGTTCCAGGATTCACCCACGGTCTTTTCGAAACCGAGGATCAACTCGTCCTGGTACTGCGACTTCAGGTCGGTTGGCGCGACCGAGTACGGATCTGGTGCAACACCGTATTCGTTGTTCGACGACACCGGACCCGGGCCCAGTGCGTTCAGACCAGTCGGGTTGCCGTCAGCATCGATGCCCGAGTAGGTGAAGTACTCGCGGGTATAGGTGGATGCAGAGGCGCCGCGGATGGCCACGCTGTTGGGCAGGGCCAGGTAGTAACGGCCAAGGTTGGCGAACACCTTCAGCGAGGAATCACCGAACACGTCCCAGCTCACGCCGGCACGCGGGGCCCACTGGTCACCGCTTTCAACATAGGCAACCGATGCGCTGTTGAAGTTGGTGAACTTGTCGTTGCGCACGCCCAGCGTGACCAGCCAGTTGGGGGTGATCTGCCAGCGGTCTTCCAGGTAGTAGGCCTTCTGTTCCACGCTCATGCTGGTGGTGGTGGAGAAGATGTACTTCTGCACCATGTAACCCTCGCCACCCGGCGCAGCGATGTTGAACTTGCTGTTCGGCGACTCGTTTGGATCGACCTGCGAATAGATCCACGCATAACCCGGGCCGGTCATCGACTGGCCTTCGTTGTGCGCGTTGTAATACATGTTGTCGATACCGGCAGTCAGCTCGTGGTTGCCGATGCGGTATTCCAGATCCACGCGCAGGCCCCGGGTCTTGCTGCCTGCGTCGCTGGCCTTGCCCGCATTGGTGGCCTGCGAGTTGCGGATCGGAGAGCCGCCGGTGATCAACGGGTCCTGGTAGGCGGAGCCACTGATGTACGGCAACGGCGAGTCGCTGGGGTTGGACGCAAGGTTGTCCTGCTTGCTGCGACCGTAGGTGGCACTCAAGGTCAAGTCATCGGTCAGGTAGCCGGTGTACTTGAAGATATCGAAGGTGTCCTTGATCTTGGTGGTGTTCGGATAGACACCGGTACGGTCGCCGCCGCTCAGGTCATCGTAGTCGAACGCGGTGTAATAACCGGCCTGACGGTCGGTGTTCTGGATACGGGTGTATTCCAGCGTGTTGTTGTCGTTGATGTTCCAGTCGATCTTGCCGTAGAACTTCGGCGAGCTGTAGCTGTAGTTGTTGCGTGCCTGCTGCGCCGACTCGATGTTGTTGGTGGACACGCCATCGGTCTTGTCGGCCTCGGCGGCTAGGTGCACGAACAGGCGATCTTCGATCAACGGACCGCTGACGTAGCCGCTATAGGTGGTCTGGGTCTTGCCGTCGCCATCGCGGTAGCGGTAGATGGAACCGTCACGCGGGTACCAGACGTCGCGCGGCGAGGCCGAAAGGCTTTTCGGCGACCAGGTGGTCTGCACGCCGAACTTCCATTCGTTGGTGCCACGTGCGCCGAGCTGGTTGATCACGCCGCCGGTGGAGCGGCCGTAGCTCGCGCTGTAACCACCGGTATAGGTTTCCTGCTGGTCAATGGAGCCGTAGGGCAGGCTGACGCCACCCAGGTAGTTCAGCGGATTGGTGACGTTGTAGCCGTTGATGTAATAGGCGTTCTCGGAAACGCTGGCGCCACCGAAGGACAGTACCGAACGCGAGCCATTGGTGAACTCGCCGCTGCCGGCGATCACGCCGGGTGCGAGCAGCGCGATCGACTCGGCGCTGCGGCCCAGCGGCAGCACGGCCAGTTGCTCGGCGGTGACCACCGACTTGGAGACGGTGTTGCTTACGTCGATCTTCGGGATGTTGGCAGCGGTGACAGTCACCGCATCCAGGGTGGTTGCACCTTCACTGCCGAAGGAGACTTCGGTGCCGGCGCCGACGCGTAGCAGCACGTTTTCGCGCTTGTCGAGGACCTGGCCATCACGCTCCAGGCTGATCGAGTACTTGCCCACCGGCAGCGAGCCGAGGTTGTAGCGGCCATTGGCGTCGACCGCGACGCTGCGCTTGAGGCCGGATTCGTTCTGGACGGTGATGGTGGCACCGGCGGCAGAGGGGGCGCTGCCGAACAGGGAACCGGTGGTGCTCTGGGCAGCGGCGGCGCCGATGACCGAGGTGAGGACGATGGCCAGCGCGGTGCGCTTGAGCCGGGTGACGTTGGTGCTGCGGGTCATCAGATTTCCTTGGTTCATTGATCTTGCAAAGTGCTGTTGCAACCGCGCTGCACAGAAATGTAGTTTTCGTTACAGCTGAACGAAATCTTAATTTCACTTACAAGCTATTTACAATCTCAGCTGTAACTAATTTCAACCAATTGATAAATAACGAAAAAAACTTCTCGCATGAGAGTTTGCTCGCGTTCATTTTCGCGACTCTCACTTGCTCTCGGTCGCACTGAGGGGCTGTTTCAAAAAAAAACCCCGGCCGAGGCCGGGGTCAATCACGTGTCAGAGAGTGATCTTGTTGGTTGGCTAGAGTCTGGCGTTGCCACGGTGTAGTGCTGTTCGTGGAGAAGCGACCCCGCTCGGGGGCCGCTTCGTTCTGCCACAGCGGATTTCTTAGAAATCGTAGGTTGCAGAGAACATCACGTAGCGCGGGGTCTGACGGGCAATCGGCACCATGTAGGTGTTGGACACCGTGTATGCGTCTTCTTCCGAAGTCACATCCACCTGGGTCGCCTTCTGCTCATTGAGGACATTGAACACCTGCATGCTGAAGGTGACCTTTTCGTCGAAGTACGACGGACGGTACGTCACGGCCAGATCGACGTTCTTGGTCCAGGGATTACGACGTGCACCCGGCTTGGCGATGCTGCCCAGGCAGGTGTGGTAAGCAGCGCCGTAACCGATCGGATCGCCGGCCGTAGTGCCCTCGTTGATGCCGCCGTCCGGGTTGTAATAGCCCAGGCAGCTGATCGGCGAGCCGGACATCACGCGGATGTTGCCACCCACCATCCATTCCGGGGTGATGGCATAGCTGCCGAACAGCTTCAGCTGATGGCGACGATCGTTGGCCAGGTAGCCGTTGGCGAAGCGCATCATCTCGGCAGCATCCCAGTCCTGGGTCTTGGAGATGTTGGTCTGGCCGAACTCGGACTTCACCTGGCCTTCGTTGTTGCCTTCGCTCTTGCTGTACGTGTAGTTCACGCGGCCTTCCCACTTGCCGTCGAACGGATGCTCCAGGTACAGGTCGATCGCCTTGTAGGTACGCTTGACGCCTTCATCGAAGCCCCAATCGGAGCCGTTCATCTTGATCTCGGTGCGGCCGGAGCCATTGACGTTCTTCAAGCTGAAGGTGTTGCTGCCGCCCGGGTTGAACATGTAGCAGCTGGCGACTTCAACCGAATCCGGATCGATCTTGTTGGCGATGAGCTTGTCGACGATCTTGCCGCTGTCGCAGATATCGTCGATGGATGACTTCAGGTCACGATAGGTGAACTTTGCACCGTAAACCCAGTCGGAACCCCAGGTCTTCTCGAAGCCCAGGATGTACTCATCCTGGTACATGTTCTTCATGTCCTTGGGGGCGAAGGCCAACACATCGACCGGCACGCCATATTCGCCGTTTGACGACACCGGACCCGGTGCAGGTGCACCGTTGAGGCCAGGAACCTCGACAAGGCCGGTGGGCAGGCCGCTGGCATCGACACCACTGTAGGTGTAGTACTGGTAGGTATAGGTAGATGCCGATGCGCCGCGGATTGCGACGTTGTTGGGCATTGCCAGGAAGTAGCGGCCAGCGTTGCCGAACACCTTCAGCGAGGCATCACCCATCACGTCCCAGCTGAAACCAAGACGCGGTGCCCACTGGTCCTTGGCATCCATGTAGGACTGGCCGGCGTCGTTCTTGTTGGTGAACTCGTCGTTGCGAAGGCCGATCGAGAGCAGCAGGTTCTCGGTCACCTTCCAGCGGTCTTCCAGATACCAGGCCTTCTGGTCGAGCGACATGCTGGTGTTGTTGAAGTACTTCAGCTGGCGAACGTAGTAGCCCTCACCACCCGGCGCACCCACGCCCAGCGACGGCGAGATGTTGGTGGCGCCGCTGCTGGCCTTCCTGTATTCCCAGTAGTCGGCAACCTGCGACGTGCCCTCGTTCTTTGCTTCGAACTTGATGTTGTCCACGCCAACACTGAGCGTGTGGTCGCCCACCACCCATTCCAGGTCAGCGCGCAAGCCGCGGGTCTTGTCCTTTGCATCAATGGACTGGTAGCCACCCTGGATGTTCTTCACCTCTTTGCCGCCGTTGGCAGCCGGGTCCTGGAACGCCGAGCCTGCGATATACGGGGTGTTTGCGAGGATGCTCGGGTTGACCTGGCGGTTGGTGAAATCGCTGGTGCCGTAGGTGGCATTCAAGGTCAGATTGTCGGTGAGGAAGCTGGTGTACTTCAGCACCCGATAGTCGGTTTCCTTGATGATCGGTGTCGGTACGGTGGAGAGCTTCGCACCTTGAGTGAAGGTGTCCAGGTCGTACGCACGGTAGTTGCCGCTGTAGTCATCATTCTGCTGGAACCAGGTGGCCTCCAGCAGATTGTTGTCGTTGATGTTCCAGTTGATCTTGACGTAGTACTTGGAGTTGTCGTCCTCAGCATGGACGCTGCGGGCATTGCCGAGCGTGTTCGGATTGGTCACCGAGTCGGTCTTGTACCACTCACCGCCGGCAAAGAAGAACAGCTTGTCCTGGATGATCGGGCCGCCCACGTAGCCGCTATAGCGGGTGGAGCCGAATTCGACGCCCTTGCCGCTCTGGTACTTGGTGCCTGCCAGATCCGGATCCGAGTAGCCCCATTCGCACTTCTCATTCTTGCCGGTACCGCAGGTCGACGGCAGGTTGGGATTGGAGTTGTACTGCGACAGGTCGATGTCGGGCAGGTACAGGTCGTCGCGGCGCGAGCGCAGGGACTTCGGTGCCCAGTCGATCTGTGCGCCGAATTCCCACTCATTGGTGCCGCTCTTGCCGACCTGGTTGATCACGCCACCATCGGAGCGACCGTACTTGGCGCTGTAGCCGCCGGTGTAGGTTTCCTGCTGGGCAACTGCAACGAACGGCAGGCCGGAGCCGCCCAGGTTGGAAAGCGGCTCGCCGGTGAAGTAACCGTTGATGTAGTAGGCATTCTCCGATGCGCCAGCACCGCCGAAGGAAACCAGGTTGGCCAGTGCGGCATAGCCGCCGGCGCCGCCTACCGCGCCTGGCGCCAACATGGCGATGGCTTCAGCGGTACGGCCGATCGGCAGGCGCTTGAGCTGCTCGGCGGTAATCACCGTGCGCGTGTCCACGGCGGTGAGATCGATCGCCGCTGCGGCGGTAGCGGTGACATTGACCGTCTCCAGCGTGGATGCGCCGGCACCGCTGCTGGCGAACGAGGCATCCGTACCTGCGCCCACGATCACCGACACATCACGTGTGCCGATGACCTGGCCATCGCGCTGCACGTTGATCTTGTAGTCGCCAATTGGCAGGGAGCTGATGCTGTAGCGGCCGTCAGCACCCACGGTCACCGTGCGCGAGAAACCGGCATTGTTGGTGACCTGGACGGTGGTACCTGCTTCGGCCGATGGCACCGTGCCGTAGATGCTACCGGTGGTGCTCTGCGCATGGGCAACGCCGGCGAGGCACAGGCTCAGGGCAGCGCTCAAAGCAGCCCGTTGAATGGTCTTGCGATGGGTCATCTCTCTCTCCGAAATGGGTGTTCTCTGGCAGGCATCAAGTTAGATACCTAAATACCAGGTGAACGAAAGATAACGCCGGTTACGCGTGAAAGTTAATAGCCATTCATTAAATTTTCCGTAAAAATTTTCATTTTTCTTTTAAATCATTGCCTTGCATGTCAAGGTGCCAAGGTAATGGATGACGCCATTTTGCCCTTCCCCGTATTCAGGTTCTCGGAATCGAGGCACTGGGGCGCCCGGCTTGCGAGCCTGCTTCCAGCAACCAGGTATTTCCCCATCTGGGCCTTGGTGAGTCGGTGCCGCGACCTGCGATCAGCAGGCCGACGACGATCGGTAGTGCGTTTTCTCTGGGGCTGCCTGCGAGCCCGAGGAGGTGTGGCCGAGTGCACAGGCCATCCTGGAATGTGCCAAGTCCAGATTGGCCGCAGTTCTGCTGGCAGGCGATGGAAGCGTCATGCACACACGGCCGAAGTGGCCCCGGTTGGTGCAGCGAGATTGGTGCTGATCCATGCAGAAAAGGACATCGGCAGCGGGCGAATGGCGCCGCTATTGGAGGACCGCAAGCCTTGCGATCAGGAAGACGTGGATGGCGGTTTGATCGGTCCGGATACGGGCTCGACGATTGCCACGTTGAGCACTGCCCGCTGAGCGAAGGCGCTGGCAGGTATGCAACCAGGACCAGCTGCCCATGCGGGCCGTGGATCATCCTTCATTGCCAGCGCCGCCTTGCTGTACCGCAAAACGCGCTCACGCCCCGACCCGCACCCGCTCCGCATCCAGGTCATCCACCGCCCGCACCTCGATGCTGCCGTACGCTGCCCACGGGAATTGCCGCGCGATGCGCATGGCCTCATCGGCGTCAGCTGCTTCGATCAGGTTGAAGCCGGCCAGGATTTCGCGGGTCTCCGCGAAGGGGCCATCGATTATCCGTGACTGGCCCTGGCGGCTGCGCAGGGTCTGAGCAGTGGTTGGTGGCTGCAGGCGTTGTGACATCAACAGTATGCCCTGCGCCTGCAGGGCATCGGCATGCTGCAGGCAGCCGCGCATCAGTGTGTCGTAGTCATCGGCAGGCACGGTCTGCAGCAGTTGCGGGTCGATATAGATCAACAGCATGAACTTCATGGTCCAACCTCAGGCGCAGGGGTTGCACATGATGTCGCATCGCGCCTGCTGCGTTGCCGCATGAATTCATTCATAAAAAAGATGGCGGGACCTCGTCGAGGTTGCCAGCCGTGCTTCGTCGTACCTGTTGTTGAAGCGGGCATGTGGCCTGCAACGGAGCAAGGT
This sequence comes from Stenotrophomonas sp. STEN029, assembly GCF_056760015.1. NCBI lineage: Bacteria > Pseudomonadati > Pseudomonadota > Gammaproteobacteria > Lysobacterales > Lysobacteraceae > Stenotrophomonas > Stenotrophomonas sp. STEN029. The sequence continues at coordinate 22,808 of NZ_JBRREC010000032.1, forward strand.
GATGAAAGTGATGGTGCTGGTGAAAGCGACTCCCGAGACCGAGGCCGGCGTGATGCCCACGGAGGCGGAAATCGCCGCGATGGGAGCCTTCAATGAGGAGCTGGTGAAGGCCGGAATCATGCTGGCTGGCGAGGGCTTGAAGCCTACGTCACAGGCGGCGCGGGTGCGTTTCGCCGCCGAGGGCCGCAGCGTGATCGATGGTCCCTTCGCCGAAACCCGCGAGCTCGTTGCCGGCTTCTGGTTGTGGCAGGTGCGCTCGCTGGACGAGGCGGTGGAGTGGCTCAAGCGGGCCCCGTTCACCCCGACCAACGGCAGTGCGGTGGAAGTGGAGATCCGCCCGTTCTTCGAAGCTGAAGATTTCGGCGCCGCCTTCACCCCGGAATTGCAGGCACAGGAGCAGCGTTTACGCGAGCAGATAGAACGCAACAACTGAACCCAACCCCAGGCAGCAGGAGCAATACGATGAAATTGATTCCGTTTTTGGGCTTCAACGGCCAGACCCACGAGGCGATGGCGTTCTACGCCAAGGCGCTGGGTGGCACGGTGGTGTCGGAAATGAAGTACGGCGACATGCCGCCGAGTCCGGACATGGATGCGGAAGGTTGCGGCGGTTTCATGCCGCAACCGGAGCAGATCGCGCATTGCCAGGTCGAAGCCGGCGGCGCGACGCTGATGGCGGCCGATGGTCCGCAAGGTGCTGGTGGCAGCGCCACCACCATCAACGTCGACGTGGACAGCATCGAGGAAGCCGAGCGTGTGTTCGCGGCCCTGGCCGAAGGTGGGCAGGTGCAGATGGCCTTGGCCGAAACCTTCTGGGCGCACCGCTGGGGCATGTTGCTGGACCGCTACGGCAAGCCGTGGATGGTCAACTGCATGAAGCCGATGCCGGCGGAGGGCTGAGCATGGGCAACCCGCAGATGATCTTCGTCAATCTTCCAGTGCGTGACCTGCAAGCCTCCAGGGCTTTCTTTGGCGCACTGGGTTATAGCTTCAACCCGCAGTTCAGCGACGACAACGCGGCCTGCATGGTGATCAGCGACAGCATCTTCGTGATGCTGCTGGTGGAGCCGTTCTTCCAGACATTCACCAACAAACCGTTGGCCGATGCGCGCAAGCAGACCGAGGTGATCACCTGCTTGTCGGCGGTCAGCCGGCCAGCGGTGGATGAGCTGGTGGACAAGGCCCTGGCCGCCGGCGGCAGCGAACCGATGCCGGCGCGTGATTACGGTTTCATGTACCAGCGCGGTTTCGCCGATCTCGATGGCCACCTGTGGGAAATCGCCCATATGGATGGCGAGCCGGGTCAATAACCAGGAGAAGATCATGGCTTACGTGGATGGATATGTGTTGCCGGTACCCAGCGCGAAGATCGACGACTACAAGCGCATCGCGCGCAAGGCTGGGAAAGTGTGGAAGGAGCACGGCGCCTTGGCGTATGTCGAAGCGGTGGCCGAGGACGTGAAGCCGGGCAAGCGCACCTCGTTCCCGCAGGCGGTGAAGCTGAAGGAAGACGAGGTGGTGGTGTTCGCCTACGTGGTGTTCCGCTCGCGCGCGCACCGCGACAAGGTCAATGCCAAGGCGATGGCCGATCCACGATTGGCCGGCATGGGACCGAAGGACATGCCCTTCGATGGCAAGCGCATGTTCTGGGGCGGGTTCAAGCCGTTCGTGCAGTTGTGAGCTTCTGCTCCCTTTCGCGTAGCGAAGGGGGAGGCTCTGCTCCCTCCCTTGCGCCGAAGGCGGAGGGGAGGGCTGGGGAGGGGGTGGCTTTTCGCATCATTAGTACAGGCCCCTGCCGAGCATGGCTCGGCACTACCGTCGTTCCTGCAAATGCGCTGCTTGCTTGCAGCAATTTCACCGCGATGCTCTGATCGCGCCCTATGAGCGATCCACAACTGCAACGACTGCTCGACACCCTTTGGCGCATGGAGTCGCCACGTCTGGTAGCGCGCCTGGCGCGCATGCTGGGTGACCTCGACAGCGCCGAGGAACTTGCCCAGGACGCGCTGGTTGCGGCCTTGGAGCATTGGCCAAGGCAGGGGATTCCGGACAACCCCGCCGCCTGGTTGATGGCCACCGCGCAGCGGCGGGCCATTGATCGGCTGCGGCAACGGCGCCTGCATGCGCAGCGGCAGGCGCAGATCATCGACGAATTGCAGGACTACAGCATGGGCGCGGATCAGTCCGACCATCTGGACGACATCGGTGATGACCTGCTGCGGCTGGTGTTCGTCGCCTGCCATCCCGAACTGCCCGCCGATGCGCGGGTCGCGCTGACCCTGCGCCTGCTGTGCGGCCTGAGTACCACCGAAATCGCCCGTGCGTACCTGGTTCCGGAGCCCACCATCGCCCAGCGCATCGTCCGCGCCAAGCGGTTGCTGGCCGAACGCAAGGTGGCGTTCGAAGTGCCGCGCCTGCAGGAGCTGTCCGCCCGCCTGCAGTCGGTGCTGGACGTGGTCTATCTGGTGTTCAACGAGGGCTACGCGGCCAGCAGCGGCGAGGACTGGATGCGGCCGGCGCTATGCGAAGAGGCGCTGCGGCTGTGCCGGGTGCTGGCCGGATTGATGCCCAACACGGTGCCGGTGCTTGGCCTGCTGGCCTTGATGGAGCTGCAGGCCTCGCGCCTGCGTGCACGAACCGCCGCTGATGGTTCGGCCGTATTGCTGCTGGAGCAGGACCGCAGCCGTTGGGATTGGCTGCAGATCGCGCGCGGGCAGGCGGCGTTGGATCAGGCAACGAAACTGGGCGGTGCCGATGACGCCTATGTAGTGCAGGCTGGCATCGCCGCCTGTCATGCACGCGCAAGGCTGGCCGAGCAGACCGATTGGCAGACCATCGCCGTGCTGTACGCGCGCCTGGCCGAGGTGATGCCCTCTCCCGTGGTTGAGCTCAATCGGGTGGTGGCGGTGGCGCAGGCCCAAGGTGCGTTGCCGGCCTGGAGCTTGTTGCAAGCGTTGATCGATGATCCGCAGCTGCAAGGCTACGCGCCGTTGCAGGCCGTGCGCGGTGACCTGCTGGCACGGCTTGGGCGTGCCGATGAAGCACGCCAGGCGTTTGAGCAGGCCGCGGCGCTGAGCAGCAATGCGCGCGAGCGCGAGGCGCTGCTGGGCCGTGCGGCAACCCTGCACTAAGACACTGCACATCGGCGCGCTGGGCTGGCTACACTCCAGAAGTTGCCTTACCACTGGAGTACAGCGTGAAACGAGTCGTAATCAGCCTGTTGGCGATGTCGGTATCCACGGCCCTGATGGCTGCCCCGCCCAAGTTTGATGGCGCGCGCATCTCGGCCGATGTCCGCGAGCTCGCCTCCGACGCCTATGAAGGCCGCTCCCCGGCCACCGCTGGCGAGGAAAAGACCATCGCCTTCCTGAGCAGGCAGTTCGCTGCTGCCGGCATGCAGCCGGGCGGTGACCTGCAGGACGGCAAGCGCCTGTGGACCCAAGCGGTGCCGCTGCTGAAGGGTGACATCGTCGGCAAGCCGGTGCTGTCGCTGAGCAGCCAGGGCAAGCCACAGACGCTGACCCAGGGCCAGGAGATCGCCGTGCGCGCGGCCATGAACGGTGCCAGCGCAGTGGATATCAGCAATGCACCGCTGGTGTTCCTCGGCTATGGCGTGAAGGCGCCGGAGCGCAACTGGGACGACTTCAAGGGCGTGGACCTGAAGGGCAAGATCGCCGTGGTGCTGATCAACGACCCGGATTTCGAGACCGGTGCCGGTGACTTCGACGGCAAGGGCATGACCTATTACGGCCGCTGGACGTACAAGTACGAAGAGGGCGCGCGCCAGGGCGCCGCCGGCGTGCTGATCGTCCACGAAACCGCCCCCGCCTCCTATGGCTGGGCGACGGTGGCCGGTTCCAATACCAACACCATGTTCGACGTGGTCCGGCAGAACCCGGCCGAGGCGCACCCGGCGCTGGAAGGCTGGATCCAGCGCGACCTGGCGGTGGATCTGTTCAAGCGCGCCGGACTGGATTTCGAGACGCTGAAGAAGCAGGCGCAGTCGCGCGACTTCCAGCCGGTGGAGCTGAAGGGTGAAACCTTCTCGGCCAGCTACCAGGTCAAGAACGAGGTCATCACCTCGCACAATGTGGTCGCGCGCCTGGAAGGCAGCACCTATCCGGATGAAACCGTCATCTACTCCGGGCACTGGGACCACATTGGCGTCGGTGAGCCGGATGCGCGTGGCGACCGTATCTTCAACGGCGCGATGGACAACGCTTCCGGCACCGCCGCCCTGGTCGAGCTGGCGCGTGGTTTCGCCACCCAGCCCAGGCCGCAGCGCTCGGTGCTGTTCCTGGCCGTGACAGCGGAAGAAAAGGGCCTGCTGGGTTCGGAGTATTACGCCAGCAACCCGCTGTACCCGTTGGCCAAGACGGTGGCGGTGATCAACATGGACGGCATGTCGCCGTACAGCCCGTCGCGTGACTTCGGCATCTACGGTACCGCCAAGGTCGAACTGCTGGATCAGCTCAAGGACGTGGCCAAGGGCTGGGACATCCGCTACACGCCGGACACCAAGCCGGAAGCCGGCCTGTTCTTCCGCTCCGATCACTTCCCGTTCGCCAAGCGCGGCGTGCCGGCCTTGTCGTATGGCGCGGGACAGGACTGGATCGACGGTGGCGTCGCCGCTGGCAAGAAGGCTTCCGACGAGTACACCGCCAAGCGCTACCACCAGCAGGGCGACGAATGGCAGGCCGACTGGACCTTCGCCGGTGCCGCGCGTGACCTGGAAGTGCTGTACACCCTGGGCGAGAAGCTGGCCAACTCGCGCGACTGGCCGAACTGGAGCCCGGAGGAGAGCTTCCGCGCGACGCGTGATGCGAGTGCGGCAGAGCGCAAGTAAGGCTTGAAGGCTTTGAAGCCCCTCTCCCGCTTGCGGGAGAGGGGTTGGGGTGAGGGCAGCTTCTGCGCAGCGCGCAGCGCTGCCGTGCCTTCAGGCGTTACCGGTAAAGCCCTGCCGAGCATGGCTCGGCACTACAAGTTCCTCTCCTGCGGGAGAGGGGTTGGGGTGAGGGTCGGGGACCCATAAATACATACAGCCCCCAAGAATCCGGTCACCGCACCATCAAGGAAGACCCATGACAAACACCAGCGCCTGCGGCGCGATCCTGTGCCTGGTTGGCATCACCTCCTCGTTGTGGGCCTCTGCCGCGCCCTTGCCGGCAAACTGGCAGATGTTGCCGACCGCGCAGCAGGCGCCAGAGAAAGGCCTGCCGTCAGCCCTGCAGGCACCGTTGCTGGCCAAGCAGCAACGCCCGTTGGACAGGGTGGAACTGCTGGTGGCGTTGCCGTTCGAGCAGGTGCTGCCGGTGGTGCAGGCCAGCCTGGCACCGCTGGGCAAATTCAATGCGCCAGTACAGCGCACCCGCGTGGCCTACATGGATCACGGCTGGGGCAATGTGCTGATCGCGCGCCGCCCGGAATTGAAGGCCGAGTTCATCCGCCGCTACCGCATGCCTGCATTGCAGACGGCGGTGGAGCAGGGCGCGCTGCTCGCCGAGGAACTGCCGCTGCGTGAGCAGCGCCTGCAGCGTGATCCCACGGTCGATGCGATGAGCGACAAGCTGGCCGAACTGCAGGGCAGCTTCGCCAGCTGGCAGGCCAGTGCCGAGCAGAAACACGGCGTACTCGGCCGTGCCAAAAGCACGGTCGAAGTGCGGGTGATGCAGGTCGACGAAGCGCTGGGAAAACCGGCAACGGCAATCAGCTTGAGCCGAACCGACGACTGGCCAAATCCGAACGGTGGCATCGTCGACCAGCTGCGCGAGTTCAACGTGATGGGCGGCGGCCCCTCCCCACGCCTGAGCCGCCGCCGCGTGCCGGAGGCGCTTTTCAATCCGGTCTACGATGCCGTGCGCAAGCTGCCCGGTGCAGCCCTGCAGATCGGCGTCGGCGTCAGTGATTGGCAGCTGCCGGCGCAGGCAGATATTCGCATCGTCGAACCGACCTTGACGGCGCCGGGCGGCAACAAGGACGCGACCGCAGCGCAACGCCTGCTGCCCTTCGGCAGTGGCGACTACTACGACATGCGGCCGCTGGCCGACGGCAGCGTACTCCTGCTCAGCAGCTATCCCGATGCCTTGTGGCGCTGGGCGCCGGGCATGGGCGAGAAGCCGCAGCGTCTGTGGCAAGCCAGCGCGGATGCCGGCCGCGCTGGCCTGAGTGTGGATCCGCAGGGCCGCACTGCCTGGCTGGCGGTACAGCAGCAGATCGTGGAGTACAGCCTGGACCAGCAACGTGCGCTGGCACATCCGCTGCGCTGGGCAGCCGGTGTGCGTCAACCGATCAGCGGCGGCTGGAAGTGGACGCATGACACGCAAGGCCGACCGGTGCCGTACGACCATGCCCTGGACGGCGGTGGTGTGATCCGCGACGTGTTGCGCGTGCTTGAGCCGCAAACGTCGCCATCGGCCGATGGTGAGCCGTGGATCTATGCGCAGCGTTTCGATGCGCCACGGCAAGGTGTGGTTGGTGGCTATCCGGGCAACTCGCTGGTCAAGCCGGTGCGCTGGGACAGGCCGGGGCAGGGTTTCTGGATCGAGGACCCGGCAGGCTTGACCGAGTTGGATGGCACGACTGGACGGGTCAGTCGCGTGCTGACCCTGCCGCGCCGCTTCGGCAAGGTCGATGGCAATGACGACACCGGCATGGCGCAGTGGGTGCCAGCGCCGCTGGGCTCGGCCAAGGGCGGTTGGGTTGCCGTCGGCTTCGTGCTGATGGAAGGCAACCGCCGCGATCCGGGCATGCATGTGGTGGATCTGGCCAGCGGCAAGCTGCGCTATTCGTTGGCGTTGCCGGGGCTGAACGCATTGAATGCGGCAACGGCCTCGGCCGATGGACGTCTGCTGGCCTTGGGCGGCAACGATGGCGGCACCCCGGTGCTGGCGGTGTGGAATCTTGAGTCGGGGCAGTCGCTGTCATTGAATGCCAGCCGCTCCGCCTGCTGGGACCTGCGCCAGCTGCATTGGGCGCCGCAGGGTGACGCGCTGATCGGCCTGTGTGGCGATGGCGTGTCGCGGTGGGCGCTGCCGGCAGAGTGGCGGTCCCGGTGATGCAGGTCGGATTTGTAGGAGCGGCGTAAGCCGCGAAGCAGGTCGATCATCTGATTGCGGGCTTGTCTGGCCCGTCATTGCTGCCGGCTTCGCGGCTTACGCCGCTCCTACAATTGCCCGGCCTCTCCATCCCCGCCAATCCGGGCTTGGTCGCCCTTTTTCGGGTTTCGTCGCAGGCTGCTTGCAGCCTGTCCGGCGGCGCCTATGCTCGATCCCAATCCCTACGGTGACTGCCCCATGTTCGCCAGCCTCTTCCTCGGTTTCCGCATCCTCGCCGCCTGGGCGCTGACGATCCTCGTCGCCGCGTTCCTGTGGAGTGGCCTGTTCAGCGGTATGGACCAGTCACCGGGCTGGATCTTCGGCCTCGCTGCGATGGCCTTGGCATTGTTCGCGCTGACTGCCGTGGTTGGCCATATCCGCCGCGTCACCCTGATTGCCGATCGCCTCGACGCACAGTCGCTGGCCAATCGCCATCGCCGCCAGGTCGAGCTGCCGCTGGATGCGCCCACCGCATTCGCGCTGCTGGAACAGGTCATCGGGCAGATGCCGCGCATCGAGCGCCTGGAGCGCTCGATTGGCACCTTGCAACTGCGCGCTACCCAGCGCCGCGCCGATCCCTACGGCGAGCGTCCGCCATCGCGCTGGAATCCGATGGCGCGGCTGGCGATCAAGCACAACCAGATCACCGCCCGCGTGATTCCCGGTGCGGACACCAGCAGCGTCACCCTGTTCTTCGAGCCCGATGCCGGCGCCTGGGTCGACCTGTGGCTGCTGGATGAAGGCAGCAACTATGAGAACGCCGAAGCCATCACCCATGCCTTGAGCGGCAAGGTCGCCCAGCAGCGCCGCGAAGAACGCGCACAGGCTGCACGCACCGAGGCCGAAAAAGAACTCAGCGTGGCCCGTTTGAACCTGCTGCATGCCCAGGTGGAACCGCACTTCCTCTACAACACGCTGGCCAACGCGCAGGTGCTGACCCGCAGCGATCCGGCCCGTGCCGAGCAGATGCTGGGGCACCTGATCCAATACCTGCGCAGTTCCCTGCCCGGCATTGACCAGTCGGTGTCCACGCTGGGACAGGAACTGGAGCGGGTGAAGGCCTATCTGGAGATCCTGCAGATCCGCATGGGCTCGCGGCTGACGTTGCAGATCGATGTGCCCGAGCACCTGCACGGCGTCAGCCTGCCGTCGATGTCGCTGCAGACCCTGGTCGAGAATGCGATCAAGCATGGCCTGGAGCCCAAGAGCGGCGGCGGCACGGTGTGGATACTGGCGCGCGAGCTGGATGGTCAGTTGACGATCACCGTCGCCGACGACGGCCAGGGCATCAGCACCGACAACAGTGGCACCGGCATCGGCCTGAAGAACCTGCGCGAGCGCCTGCGCCTGAGCTGCGGCGAGCAGGCCACGCTTGCGCTGGTTTCCAACTTCCCCAGCGGCATGGCCGCCACCATCAGCCTGCCCAAGCAGCTTGCCTCGCCACCGCCGGTCGTCGCCGCCGCAACGACAGCTGCGCCGGCAAACAACGCGCCGGGACAGGCAACAGTGAATATCCCGGAGCTGCCCCGTGCATCTTGAAGCCCTCATTGCCGAAGACGAGCCGCTGCTGCGTCAGGCCCTGGTAGCCCAGTTGCAGCGCCTGTGGCCTGAGCTGGACATCGTCGCCGAATGCGAGGACGGTGCCGCCGCACTGGAAGCGCTGGAAACGCACAAGCCCGATCTGGCCTTCCTCGACATCCGCATGCCTGGCATCACCGGCCTGGACGTGGCCCGCGCGCTGCAGCGGCTGAGCCCGCACACCGAGGTGGTGTTCGTCACCGCCTACGATCAGTACGCGATCAGCGCGTTTGAACAAGGCGCGGTCGACTACCTGCTCAAGCCGGTCAGTGATGAGCGGCTGGTGGCGACCCGTCAGCGCGTGCTGGCGCGCAGGCAGAGTGGCAACACCGATCCAAGCGTGCTGGAGCGGCTGTTGCAGCAGCTGGCAAGGCAACCCACCGCGCCTTTGGCCGCACCGCCGCTGGCCTGGATCACCGCCAGCAATGGCCGCGAAACCCGCCTGGTGATGCTGGACGAAGTGCTGTATTTCCGCGCCGACAGCAAATACACGGTGGTGGTCACCGCCGAGGAAGAACTGCTGCTGCGCAGCTCACTGCGCGAACTGACGGCTGCCCTGGACGCCAACAGCTTCCGCCAGATCCACCGCGCCACCATCGTCAACATGAAGGCGGTGGCGGCGGTGAGCCGCGATGACAGTGGCCGCGGCGTATTACGGCTGAAACAGCGCAGTGAAACGCTGATGGTCAGCCAACCCTTCATGAGTCTGTTCCGCGGCATGTGATGCCGCCCCCGCTTGCCGGAGTATTGCCATGCATTACCTGACAGTTTTGATCGGCAGCCTGCTGTCGATGCTGGGCATCCATGAAACCCCCGGGCAGACCTCGGTGACCCGCATCAGCGGTGAACAGAGCCTGCTCAGCCGCACCACCGTGAAAAACGGCGTCAGCCGTTTCCAGTGCCTGCAGAGTGATAGTGGTCGCTGCAATTATCTGCTGTACCGCGAGCATTGCAGTGGCGCAGCCGATGCACAGCTGTGCCGGCGTGAAGGCCTGGGCGAGTTTGTCGTCGTGGTTGGCGCCACCCGTCAGCTCAGTGGCTTGCCCAGTGGGTATTCCCAGCAGGTAACCCTGCAGAAATAAAATCGCCGCGACGAGCGCGGCGATGGGTTTCAAAGCGTGCGACTGGTTCAGAACGCAGGCTGTAGCCGCAAGCCATCGTCACCGATGTGATTGAGCTTGCCGACCAGTTCCGAATGCTGCCGCATGCGTCCGAGTTCACGCATGATGCGCACGTCCTCATGACGCAGCTCGCGGGTGCTGGTGACGGCCTGCTTGTAGTCCAGGACCTCCGGATAGTGCTCAGCCATTTCCAGCGCCTCGGCCACTTCATCCACGCTGTCGGCATCGGAGCTGATGCGGGCGCGGCTGTTGAAGGCCTTCATCCAGCGCTCGAAACCGGCGGTATGGTCGAACATGTTGGCCATGAACCAGATCACGAACAGGATCGATACCCATGAGCCGAGCACGATCACCACGCGGGTGAAGGTGATATGGAAGTCATCGCGCCACAGGTAATTGGTGATCAAGCCAAGAATCAGCAGTGACGATGCCTGCCACAGCACGATCGAGGCCATCAGCCACTGGCACTTGGCCTTGGCCAGTACTGACACTTCCTCGCGTATCTGCTGATCGCTCAGGTTTTTCCAATGATCGACCTGTTTCTCGAACGGGCTGTTGTACAGCTCGTTGTCTTGCAGCAGCAATCCCAAACCTTTGAACAGTGCGATCATGTTGAGCTCCTTGCAGATACTTGCTGGAACGAGCGACGGATGCAGGTTGGTGCGGTCAGGCAGGCTCAGTTCTAGCACTTTCGTCGCACTTGGCAATGGGGGCGGTGCGAAGAACCGACCGGCGGTGTTTGCCGTGACACCGTGACAGCGCGGATTTTTTGCGGTGCGTCATCGTCCAAGCCGAAGGACGTTTCAGTTTTTGTCGAGTTCTCTGCTGCGTTCGCACATGGGGCGCCGGTCGCTGGCACCGGGGCTTGACGGCGGCTGTACGGTTGCCGGATCGGCGGCTCAAGCAAGCCAGCTGCGCAGCCGGACCGGTACGATAGGCACCATGTCATCCCTGTTCAGCCCCGTCTCTGCCGCCGCCACCGCCCATATCCGTCGCTGGGTGCTGGACGCCTTTCCACGTAACCAGAACGGCGTTGAATACGACACGCCGCTGGCTGACCCGGGCTGGTTCGGGCCGGGCAGTGTTACCTGGCGTATCCATTCCGAGTTCCCCGGCATGTTGGCCGGCGGCCTGTGTGCGCTGATGCTGCAGTTGCTGCACCCGCGTGCCTTGGCTGGCGTCTACGACCACTCCAATTTCCGTGAAGACCTGGTCGGGCGGCTGCGCCGTACCACCAGCTTTGTCGCCGGTACCAGCTATGCACCGGCAGCCGAGGTCGAGAAGCTGATCAGCAAGGTTCGGCGTATTCATGCGCAGGTGGTGGGCACGCTACCCGATGGCCGCACCTATGCCGCTGATGATTCGCAACTGTTGACCTGGGTGCACGTCACCGAAGCCTATGGCTTTCTGGAAGGCTGCCGGCGCTATTGTCGTGAGGTGCCGACTGCCATCGCTGATCGTTATTACGACGAGTATCGACGCGTGGCCGAGGCCTTGGGCGCACGTGATGTGCCAGCCAGTGAAGCGCAGGTGCGTGAGTACTTCCAGGCGCAGCAGTCGCAGTTGAGGATGGATGAGCGTTCACGCGAGGTCTTGGAGGTGCTCAGCGATGTGCGCTTGCCGGTGCCATTGCCGGGCGTGTCGCGCGATGTGTTTCTTGCCGCGGGTGCGGCCTTGTTGCCGGAGTGGGCGGTGCAGCTGCTCGGCCGCAGCCGCGGCCAGCAGTTGCAATCGGTGGTGGCGGCGCGGGTGCTGCGCAGCGTGGCGCCGTTGTTCCGGATTGCCTTGAACGATGGCATTTCGACGCGTGCCTGCAAGCGGGTAGGGCAGGACCCAGCGATGCTCTCGGCCTGGCCTGATCCGGCGTAGTGCCGAGCCATGCAAGGCAGGGGCTTTAACAGCAAAAAGCGACCCCACCCCCCCCCACCCCTACCGCCAGCAGCACAGCAACCCCTCCCCAGCCCTCCCCTTGGCCTTCGGCCAAAGGGAGGGAGCGCAAAGCCTTTTACCAGACCTTCACCCGCTTCTCGGGCGCCAGGTACAGCTTCTGGCCTTCCTTGACCTCGAACGCCGGGTACCACGCATCCACGTTGCGCACGGTCAGTGCACGGAACTGGCCCGGTGCATGCACATTGGTCAGCAGTGAATTGCGCAGTGCCTGTTCACGCGCCTTGCTGCGCCAGGCCTGGGCGAAACCGAGGAAGAAGCGCTGGTCCGGGGTGAAGCCTTCCAGCGTCTGTTCCTGCTTGCCCTGCAGTGACAACCGATACGCGTCATACGCAGTACCAAGGCCGGCGACGTCGGCGATGTTCTCACCCAGCGTCAGGCGACCGTTGACGTGTACGCCCGGGAACGGCTCGTAGCTGTCGAACTGCATCGCCAGCGCATCACCGGCGGCGTTGAACTTCTTCAGGTCGTCTGCCGTCCACCAGTTGTGCAGCTTGCCGGTTTCATCGAACAGCGCGCCGGCATTGTCGAAACCGTGGCTGATCTCATGGCCGATCACCGCACCGATGGCGCCGTAGTTGATCGCATCATCAGCGGCGCCGTCGAAGAACGGCGGCTGCAGGATGGCTGCCGGGAACACCAGGCGGTTTTCCAGCGGCACGTTCATCGCATTGATGGTCTGCGGCAGCATTGCCCATTCGCTGTGGTCGACCGGCTTGCCGAGTTTGGCGATGTTGCGCTGGTATTCGAACAGCGAGGCGCGCTGGGCGTTGCCGAGTGCATCGTCCGGCTTCACTTCCAGTGCACTGTAGTCGCGCCACTTGCTCGGGTAGCCCATGTCCACCTTGAGTCCGGCAACCTTGGCCTTGGCGTGCGCCTTGGTTTCCGGTGACATCCATTCCAGCGCATCGATGCGCTTGGCGAAGGCAGCAATGATGTTCCTGGCCATTTCATCGGCGCGCGCCTTGGTGGCGGCATCGAAGTGGCGCTCGACGTAGATCTTGCCAACGGCCTCGCCAACCGCGCTGTTGGTCTCAGCCACCGCACGCTTCCAGCGATCGCTCTGCTGTGGGGTGCCGCTCATCGCAGTGCCATGGAAGGCGAAGTGGGCATCGGCGAAGGCCTTGGGCAGGTAGGTGGCTGCCTCGTCCAGCGCGTGGAAGGCCATGTAGTCCTTCCACACATCCAGCGGCTCGCTGGCGACCAGCTTGGACAGGCCGGCCACGGCCTTCGGCTGCCAGACGATGAAGTCCTGCTGGGCTCCCAGGTTGGCGCCTTCCAGGAAGGCCTTCCAATCCATGCCCGGTGCCTTGCTGGTGAGGTCGGTTTGCTTCCAGGCGTTTGCGCCCTTCTGCACGTCGTTGGTTTCTTCCTGGGTGGCGTGGGCGCGGGCGATCTTGGTTTCCAGCGCGACAATGCGCGCCGCCTTGGCGGCCGCGTCCCTGTCACCGGACAACTCCAGCAGCTTGGCTACATAGCCCTCGTAGGCCTTGCGCAGCTCGGCCATGCGGCCGTCCTGCAGGTAGAAGTCGCGGTCCGGCATGCCAAGGCCGCCCTGCACCAGGTAGGGCGCGTTGCGGTCCGGCTGCAGCAGATCCACCGACACCCACACGCCAAACAGGTGCGGGGTGTAGAAGTTGGTGGCGTTGAGCAGGTCCACGTCGGCACGCAGGCTGGCACCCAGGGCCTTTGCCAATGCCGGTTTGTCGGCAATGCCGGCGATGGCCTGCAAAGCCGGCTGCACCGGCGCGATGCCGCGCGCTTCGATGCCGGCTTCGTCCATGAATGCGGCGTAATAGTCACCAATCTTGCGGACTTCGCCGGGATTGGCCTTGCCGGCTTCTTCCATGATGGCGCGGGTATCGGCCAATGTTTTCTCTGCGATCACATTGAAGCTGCCATAACTGGAGCGATCGGCGGGTATCTCGGTGCGCTGCACCCATTGCCCATTGGCGAAGTCGTAGAAGTTGTCGCCGGCAGCGACGCTGCGGTCCATGCCGTCGGAATCAAAGCCAAAGCTGCCCAGCTGCGGTTTGGCAGCACTGCTGGCGGGTGCGGGTGTCGCGCTGGTATCAGTGGCGGGCGCGCTGGCGTCCTTTGCGCAGCCGCTGAGGGCAAGTGCGGTGCCGATTGCCAGTACCAGGAGAGAACGTTGCAAAGCCATGACGGTATCCAGAGGATGTGTATGACAAGTCTAGACCTCGAACCCCGTTCACAAAGATATTGATTCTGGCACTTGACGGATGTGCACAAGTGCGGGGAATGCGAGAAAATTGGTCACGCACTCTTCACGCCGACGGTGATTGTGCTGCATGCTTGAGCGAACGCGCTGCACGTGGTGTCTGGGGAGACATTCGCAGGGTGGAGTATGTGGTGTTCGCATGCGACCGTTGCAGGTCCCCACCTGCCGGTTCCTAGTTGTAGTGATGCCAGGACCAACATACGCAATGCCAGCTTTCCGTCTACTGATACGTTGGATTCACCGGTGACTCGGACGCCGGCTCATCCATTGCGGGTCATGATCATTGCCGGTGTGGCAGTGGGCTTGCTGTTGGCAGGCGGCATGATCAGCATGTTGTGGAACGACCGCAACAGTCGGCTCGAGGCCGCGCAGCGGCAGTCGGCGGCGCTGGCCAGTGGCAGCAGCCGCTTGCTGCGCGCGCAGCTGGTTACCTGGGAACGCGCATTGCGCGGCACCGCCAGCGACACCCGGGAGTTCTATCGACAGGTGCCTGAGCAGGCACCTGCCTTGTTTGAGGCCAGCGTGCGCGGCGTGCTGGAGCGCAACCAGGACCTTGCCTCCATTACCCTGGTGGATGATCGCGGTGTGCCGCTGTCGGCAGGAGTGGGCGATCTCACGTTGCAGAGTTGGGTGGTTCCGGAAAACCGTCTGCTCAACGGTGGCCTGTTTCTGGGTGCCCTGGAGCAGAGCGCGGACAAGCATTGGGTGCTGCGTGCGGCCTTGCAGGTGCAGCCCGATCAGTGGCTGCTGACACGGGTGCGGCTGGGGGCCTTCCAGGAGGTTGTCAGCGGCCTGGATCTGGGCCGCGACGGTACCGCCTCCATTGGCAACCGCTACGGTCAGTTGCTGGCCCATAGCCGCGAACCGGAACGATTGGTGGGCAGGCCGCTGGCGAAGCCGATGCGGGTGCTGCCGCCATCACCGACGGTATTGAAGCGCGGTGTGGTGACCAGTCCTTTCGACGGCCAGCGCCGCATCGCCGCGGTCAGCGTGCCCACCGACTTCCCGTTGAGTCTGTACGCCTCGTTGTCCTACCGCGAGGTGATGGCTGGCTGGTATCTGCTGCTGTATGCCTCCATTGGCATCTATCTGCTGTATCTGGCCGGTTTTGCCTACCTGCTGTATCGGGTTGACCGCAGTGCCCGACACCAGCAGCAGCTCAGCGAGGAATTGCAGGCCGGCAATGCCGAGCTGGCATTGGCCCACGAAGTTGGCAAGGTGGGTACCTGGTCCATCCATGGCGAACGGCCGATCGTGTATTGGTCGGCGCTGACCCAGCAGATGCTGGGCCTGCCGGGGCGCAGCACTTCGCTGGAAGGGTTCTTGACGCGGGTGCACGATGAAGACCGCGCCTGGCTCAACGACATGCTGGTGCGTGCCTTGGCCGGCAAGGGCGCCTTGAACGCGATGTTCCGGCTGCGCAGTGGCGACGGTTCGCTGCGTTGGCTGTCCGCGCGCGGTGAGCTGGTCGACGATGCCGGTGACAGCAAGCGCCTGGCCGGTGCGGTGGTCGACATCAGCGAGCGGGTCACCACCGAGGCGCGCGCGCAGGAGGCACAGCGCCAGTTCCGGCTGGTGTTCGATCGCAACCCGGCGCCGTTCTGGATTTTCGATCTGATCACCCTGCGTTTCCTCGAAGTAAACCAGGCTGCGATCGATCAATACGGCTACAGCCGCGAAGAGTTCCTGGCGATGTCCATCCTCGACATCCGTCCAGCAGCGGAATGGGATGAGATCCGCCAGACCGCCGGCCGTGCCTTGAGTGGTGATCTGCTGGGGCTGCAGATCAGCACCCACCTGCGCAAGGACGGCAGTGCCTTCCACGTGCAGGCGCATTTCGCCAAGCTGGAATTTGCCGGCCGCAATGCCTGCCTGGTGCTGGCCGAAGATGTCAGCCAGCGCCTGCGCTACGAGAACGAGCTGGCCTACCGCGCCAGTCACCATGCAGGCACCGGCCTGCTGACCGTGCGCGCGCTTTCCGAGCGCCTGGATGCGGGCAGCCGCGGCTACACCATCGCCCATGTGCAACTGCGTGGCCTGCAGATGATCACCGATACCCTGGGACGTGATGCCGGTGAAGAGGCATTGCGCGCGGTGTCGGTGCGGCTGGGCGGGCTGGCCGCCCGCCATGGCCTGCTGGCGCACCAGCCGGCCGAAGACTTCGTGCTCGCGATCGAAGGCGAGGGCGACCCACAGATGGCGCTCAACGCCTTGTTGGCGGCGGTGGCCGAGCCCATCCGCGGCCGCGATACCTATCACCAGCTGGAAGCACGCATCGGCGTGGCCAGCTGCCCGCGGGACGGCGAACTGGCCGAGCAGGTGCTGGGCCGCGCGGCACAGGCCGCGCACGCTGCGCGTGAAACCGGTGTGGCGCTGCTGCACTTCCATACGGGTATGGCGGCGCATTACACCGAGCGGCTGCAGTTGGCCGGTCGCATCCACATGGCCATCGACCGCGGCGAATTCCTGCTGCACTTCCAACCCATCATGGATGCCTCCGAAGGCAGCCCGGTGGCGCTGGAGGCCCTGCTGCGCTGGCCGCAGGCCGATGGCAGCTTCATCGCACCGGCTGATTTCATCCAGCTGTGCGAAGACACCGGCCTGATCATCGCGCTCGGTCGCTGGGTGATCCACGCTGCCGCACGCGCGCAGAAACAGTTGTCTGCCGCGGGTTGGCAGCACCTGCCGATCGCGGTGAACGTCTCGGCGGTGCAGCTGTTCAACAGCGACCTGGTCGGCGAGTTCAGCCGTGCCATGCAGGACCACGGCCTGGCCCGCGGTGCGCTGCAGATGGAGCTCACCGAGAGCGTGCTGATGCGCAATCCTACCCAGGCGCTGCAGACCCTGGGCCACCTGCATGCCAATGGCGTGGGCGTGGCGCTGGATGATTTCGGTACCGGCTTCTCCAGCATGTCCTACCTGCAGCATCTGCCGCTGGATTCGCTGAAGATCGACCGCGGTTTTGTCAGTGATGTCGAAACCAATCCGCGCAACGCCGCCATCTGTCGTGCGCTGCTGTCGCTGGGCCACAGCATGGGCTTGTCGGTGATCGCCGAAGGCGTGGAGACCGAGGGCCAGCGGCGCTGGCTGGCCGCGCATGGCTGCGACCAGGTGCAGGGCTACCTGCTGGGCCGGCCGATGCCGCTGCAGCAGGTACTGGCGATGCTGGCAGACAGCCGCTCAAACTGAGCGGTCGGCGTCCTCGTCCAGGCATTCGACCAGGTAGTCGATGAAGCTGCGCACCTTGGGTGCCAGGTGGCTGCGGCTGGTGTAGACCGCATAGATGCCGATCGGCGGTACTTCCCACTGCGGCAGTACCGGCATGAGGCGGCCGTCGGCAAGTGCCTGATCGATGATGAAGTCGGGTTGGGCGATGATGCCCATGCCGGCGATGGCAGCCTCGCGAAGTACCTCGCCATTGTTGGCGCGCAGGTGCGGTTGTACGGGGATGCTGACTTCACCCTCTGGTCCCAGCAGCTGCAGTGCCTCGCCGGCGGCGGAGTAGGTGTAGGTCAGGCATTCGTGCGTGGCCAGATCCTGCGGGGTGGTAGGAGTGCCGCGTCGGGCCAGGTAGGAGGGTGCCGCGCATAGGCGGATGTGGACTTGCCCCAGGTGCCGGGCAATCAGGTTCGGGGCCGGCTGGCGGATGATGCGGATGGCCAGGTCATAACCTTCCTCGACCATGTCGACCAGGCGGTCGGACAACTGCAGGTCAAGCTCCACCTGTGGATAACGCGCGCTGTAGGCCGGCAGCAATGCACCGAGCCGGGCGATGCCGTAGCTGACCGGCGCATTGATACGCAGCCGTCCGGACGGCTGCAGCGCCTGCGCGCCGACCGATGCTTCCAGTTCGTCGAACTCGGCCAGCAGCTGCACGCAGCGCTGGTAGTAGGCGGCACCGGTGCTGGTCGGGCTGACCCGTCGCGTGGTGCGGTTGAGCAGGCGGGTGGACAGGCGCTTTTCCAGCGCGGCAATCTGACGGGTGACCGCGGCGGTGGAGATGTCCAGGGCATCAGCGGCGGCGCTGAAGCCATTGCGCTCAACCACCGCGACAAACACCCGCATGGCATCGATGGTGTCCATTGTTCCCGTTTCCGCAATAAAACGTTGCTGTCGAGATTATTTGTTGCTGGTGCTCCGGGCAATAACCTGTGTGCTCCCCAAACCCCGTCAGGGAGCCCACGATGAGCAGCCAGCTGCCTTCCCTCTACATCTCGCATGGTTCACCGATGACCGCCCTGGAGCCGGGGTTGGTGGGGCCGCGGCTGGCTGAGCTGGCTGCCGGGATGCAGCGGCCGCGCGCCATCGTCATGGCCTCGGCGCATTGGCTGGGGCATGCGCCACAGGTATCGGCAGCGGCCGAGCCGGAGACCATCCATGATTTTGGTGGCTTCCCCGAGCCGCTCTACCAACTGCAATACCCGGCGCCGGGCGCACCGGCGCTGGCCCGGGAGGTGGCCCAGCGGCTGGCCGATGCCGGCCTGCAGCCGGGCATCGACCCGCAGCGCGGGCTCGATCATGGCGCCTGGGTACCGCTGCGTTACCTGTATCCGGAGGCAGAGATCCCGGTGCTGCAGGTGTCGATCCAACCCCGGCTCGGCCCGAAGCACCAGTTCGCGCTGGGCCGTGCACTGGCCCCGCTGCGTGAGCGGGGCGTGCTGCTGATCGGCTCGGGCAGCATCACCCACAACCTGCACGACTGGCGCAGTTACCACGAGGGCAAGGAAGCGCCGTATGTGCGGCCGTTCATCCACTGGGTGGAGCAGAAGCTGGCGGCCAACGACGTGCAGGCCATGTTCGACTACCGCCAGCAGGCGCCGTTCGCGGCCCAGGCGCATCCCACCGACGAGCATCTGTTGCCGCTGTACTTCGCGATGGGCGCAGCCGGCAGCGACCAGCTAGGCGCACGGCGGATCGATGCCGGCATCGACATGGGATTCCTGGCGATGGACATCTATCGCTTTGACGGCAAGGCCCGATGAAGTTTGCTGGTACAGCTTGGCGTGCAGCACGGGAACCAGCGCTGCACGCTGAGTGATCTGGCGCTGGCGTGATGCGATTGCGAGCAATCATCAAGCACTTCAACAGCAGCAACGCCTGATTGCTGTGGTAATTTCCCGGTATTCATCCGCCACTGCCAGTGTCGGCAGCCTGCTGTCGTGGTAGTGAATCCGTGGAACGGGCATGCACACGATTGAAGTAGTCCTGGCGATGCTGGTGGCGGTTGTCGCCAGTGGCTATCTGGTAAGAATCCTCCCCTTCTCATTGCCGTTGCCCTTGGTGCAGATCGGCTTGGGTGCGCTGATTGCAGGCGTGTTCAATCGCGGCCATGCGCTTGAGCCGGACATGTTCTTCCTGCTGTTCCTGCCGCCGCTGCTGTTCCTGGATGGGTGGCGCATTCCCAAGCAGGGCCTGTTCCGCGACAAGGGCGCGATCCTGGAACTGGCGTTTGGCTTGGTGGTGTTCACCGTGCTCGGTGCTGGACTGCTGATCCACTGGATGATTCCATCGATGCCGCTGGCGGTGGCGTTCGCACTGGCGGCGATCATCTCGCCGACCGATCCGGTGGCAGTCAGCGCGATTGCGTCACGCGTGCCCATTCCCAAGCGGCTGATGCACATCCTGGAAGGCGAGTCGCTGCTGAACGACGCCTCCGGCCTGGTCTGCTTCCGCTTCGCGGTGGCGGCGGTGATGACCGGTTCGTTCTCGCTGGCCGAGGCATCGTTGACCTTCCTGTGGGTCGCTTTCGCCGGCCTGGCGATTGGCGTGGCGGTGACCTGGAGCGTGTCCACCTTCCAGCGCTGGTTGTGGCGCAGTTTCGGTGAGGAGCCGGGCGCGGCGCTGCTGGTCAACCTGCTGATTCCGTTTGCCGCCTACCTGTTGGCGGAAGAACTGCACGCATCGGGCATCCTCGCCGCGGTGGCCGCGGGCGTGACCATGAGCTACGTGGAGCTGACCGGTCGCATCAGCGGCAGCATGCGTGTGCAGCGCAACGCGGTGTGGAACATGGTGCAGTTCAGCTTCAACGGCATCATCTTCGTGCTGCTGGGCGAGCAGCTGCCGGGCATTGTCGAGCGTGCGATCGAGACCATGTCGGTGACTGGCCATCACAGCGCGTGGTGGCTGCTGGTCTATGTGCTGGCGATCAATGCCGTGCTGGTGGTGCTGCGACTGGTCTGGGTATGGCTGTCGCTGCGCTGGAACCTGCTGCGGGCGCGGATGCGTGGCGAGAAAGAAACCACCAGTACCTCGTGGCGGGTGGTGCTGGCGATGTCGGTGGCCGGCGTGCGCGGCGCGATCACCTTGGCCGGCGTGTTGACCCTGCCGCTGATGATCCCCGGTGGTGAGCCGTTCCCTGCGCGTGACCTGGTGATTTTCCTGGCGGCGGCGGTGATCCTGGTATCGCTGGTCGGCGCCAGCCTGATGCTGCCGCGCCTGCTCAAGGGCCTGGAGCTGCCCAAGGACGATGACAGCCGGCGCGAGGAAGACCTGGCCCGCAGGGCCTCGTCCAAGGCTGCGTTGGCAGCAGTGGAGAAGGCACGACAGGCCCTGGTCGAAGGTCAGTCCACCAGTTCCGTGCAGCTGCTCAACGACGCTGCGGCGCGGGTGAGCCTGCTGTACCAGCGCAATCTGGAGAAAGGGCAGGGCCCGGACGAAGACCCGGAGAAAGTGCGGCGCATGGAACAGGCCTATCGCAGCCTGCGTAGCGCCGGCTTGAATGCCGAGCGCGAGGAGCTGTTCCGGCTGACCCGGCGCGGGCAGGTATCGGATGAGATCGCGCGCAAGCTGATCCGCAATCTGGACCTGCTGGAGACCCGGCAGAGGGATTGAGGGTGGTTGTTTTGGGTCCGCTTGTTAGAAGCTTCCCCTCACCCCAACCCCTCTCCCGCAGGCGGGAGAGGGGCTCGGATCACGTCAGCTGCCAGTGCACTAGCCC